>JBGUNW010000018.1:0-3003 GCA_045117555.1 Eubacteriales bacterium | reverse complement strand
CGCGTTCAGAATATTGGCGCGATGCCCTTCCGAATTCATCCATCCGTCTACCACCGCCTGCGGCGTCCGATACCCTTTGGCAATGTTCTCCCCCGCCGTTCGATAGGAAATGCCAAAGTTCTTCATCATATCAAAGGGTGAACCATACGTGGGACTGGTATGCGAAAAATAGTTCTTATCGTGCATATCCTTTGATTTATAGCGCGCAACGCGGGAAAGCTCCCAGTTTTCGGAAAGTGCGGAAAGCCCGTTTTTCTTGCGAATCTCATTCACCAAACGCACTACTTCGCCTTCAAAATCGGTAACGTCGGTATCGGTCAGCGGGATATAAAGCGTATCTCCGGGGTAAATTAAATCGGGGTTTTTAATGTGCCGATTCGCCGAAATGATTTCGGAAAGTCCAACGTGGTATCGCACAGCCATTTTCCACATGGTATCGCCCGGAACAACGGTGTGCGTAACCGTTGTAACGGCGGTCGGGATCGCGTTGTCGGCGTTTGCGAAAATCGGACAAATTCCGCAAAGTATTGCGGCAAATAACAAGAAACAAACAAGTTTTTTCATTGTTTTTCTCCTTTCTTTTTCAGGGCACATTTAGTTTTCCCTACCGATTTCGTTTTCAATAAAGCAGTTTGGACAAAATACACCAACTATTTCCATTCATAATCGAATTGATGCGGAGAACAATAGTAACAGAGCGCGGCCATGCCGTTGCTCAATGATATAGATAATCGAATGGCTGCCAATCTGTGTTTCGTTTTTTATGAACGGTTCGCAGAAAAAGCGGACCGTTCGGAAAAGGAGAAAAACACAATGGCAAGCAACAAGTCTCAGGCCAAAGAAGCACTGCAGAGATTCAAGATGGAAGCCGCTAACGAAGTTGGCGTGAACCTCAAACAGGGCTACAACGGTGACATCACCGCGAAGGATGCCGGTTCCGTTGGTGGACAGATGGTCAAGAAGATGATCGAGTCCTACGAGAACAACCTCTCGAAATAAGGTTTTCCTTCATTCGTTGCCCGGCTTTTGAATGTTGATTTCCGAAGATCAGGCAAAACCACACCGTTTCTTCGTTTGAAAAATGAAGAAACGGTGTGGGTGTCCCGCCCATTTGTTGGGCGGGACATTTCTTTTTTTGAACTTCTATGTGATATTCCCCGCAAAAAGGCAGTTTTTTGTTGATTTTTGCGGTTGCATTTTCCAAAAAAAAGTGATATACTATGCCCAAGAGTTCCAAACGGAAACGCCCAAGGAGGCACGGAAATGAAGGAAAAACTGAAAAAATACGCAAAGCGATACTTTATTGACGCTATGGGTGCCATGGCACTGGGGTTGTTTGCTTCCCTTCTGATCGGCACCATATTCAAGGCGTTGGGGATGATCCCCATTCCGAAAGTGAGTGACTTTTTAACAGAAGTCGGCTCCTACGGCGCAAAAATCGCAGGTCCCGCCATGGCGGTTGCCATCGCCTATGCCCTGAAAGCACATCCGCTGGTCATTTTTTCCAGCGTGCTGGTGGGATATATGGCAAACGAAAAAGGCGGCGCGGGCGGCCCGCTTGCCGTTTTGATCATTGCCATTGCCGCAAGCGAGATCGGAATGCTGGTTTCCAAAAAGACGAAGATCGACATTCTGGTAACGCCCTTTGTAACCATTTTGACGGGCGGCCTTTTGAGTGTTCTGATCGCGCCTCCTATTGGAATTGCGGCCGGTTGGGTCGGTTCCTTTATCGGCTGGGCAACACTTCAACAACCCTTCTTAATGGGGCTGATCGTTTCGGTGGTGGTTGGAATCGCCCTCACCCTTCCCATCAGCTCGGCGGCGATCTGCGCGGCGATCGGACTTTCGGGTATGGCGATGGTTGGCGGCGTTGCGGTGCTTGCGCCCAATAATCCCGAAGGACTTGCCCTCGCAGGCGGCGCGGCCATTGCCGGTTGCTGTGCGCAAATGGTCGGGTTTGCCGTAATGAGTTTTAAGGAAAACAAATGGGGCGGCTTGATCTCGCAAGGCATCGGCACCAGCATGCTGCAAATGCCGAATATCGTGCGCAACCCGCGCATCTGGATCCCCTCTATCGTTGCTTCGGCAATTACAGGGCCGCTTTCCACCTGCGTTTTCGGGTTGAAAATGTACGGCGCGGCCATTAACTCCGGCATGGGAACCTGCGGGTTTCTCGGGCCGATCGGTATGATTTTGGGTTGGTTCGGCGGCGTATACCCCGAACAAGTGACTGTGCTGGATTGGGTAGGTCTGTTTCTGATTTGCTTTATCCTGCCCGCAGTGATCTCGCTTGGATTGAGCGAACTGCTTTACAAGGTCAAATGGATCAAGCCGGGGGATTTGAAACTGGAAGACTAAAAAAGCAACCGTAAAATCAAGCCGGATATTTTACGGCAATCTAATGCTTAAAATGATATGCGCTTTCTTTTTTCCTCTTTTCCTGTTGCGCTTGATCGTATCATTCACCCAAGCCATAAAAAACGGCGAGGTCATAATGACCTCGCCGTTTTTTATATACCGTCATACAAATATCACCTTCACCTGTACGATCTCCATCGCACGAGCGTGAATATTTTGCTTTCGGCGTTTCGATTATCCTATGCGGGCTCTTTTTTGCGTCTTTCAGCCGGTATTTATGCGGGGTTTCGGCGATCTTTTCTTGATTTTTCGGACGTTTTTAACTTATTCTTTGTGGGAAAAACGATAGGATAATCAATTAAGCAAAGGATACCCCGTTTTTTTTTGCAAACCTATTGACAAACACCCGGTCGGATGCTATAATAGTTAGCGATGACTAACCGATCTGCTTTACAATACAGATTCGAAAAGAGCATCCGCTCTATATTTTTTTTGAGACATTGGTTAGCGTTGGCTAACTGATAGTCTGAGGTGCGATATGTTTCTGAATGTAGTAGAAGGGATCGCGATCCCGTTTATAGGCACGGTGCTCGGCTCGGCGTGTGTGTTCTTTATGAAAAAGGAACTGAGCCGCAAGGTGCAGCG
>JBGUNW010000017.1:0-5057 GCA_045117555.1 Eubacteriales bacterium | reverse complement strand
GTGGGCTCGGATTTGTGTATAAGAGACAGTTATTACTCGCGCCGCTCCATTGGTATAAGTTTAACGCCCTGCTCCACGGGCTGCACGATACCGAGTTAAATAACATTATAAACGCCCGCTTATACAAGCCGAGCGGACGCAATGACGAATACGAAAAGTCACGACAAAAACAATACGAGGCGTGGCGACTTCCACAGCCGGGCGACAACGAGCCCGACGAGGCGCTCGACGACTTCCTCGACAAATTAAAGGGGTAAAACATGGCAGACGGCGAAGTAAAAATAAACACAAAACTAGATACTAGCGGCGTGGATAAAGGTGTAAACGACCTCAAGAAGAAATTAGACGACACCGGCAAAGCCATAGATAACAGCAGCAAAAAAAGCAAAGACCTTAACAAAAACCTCGGCGGCATGAATAAAACCGCCCTTGCAACCGCGGGCGCCGTTGCTGGCGTTGCCGTAGCCGTTAAGAAAACGGTAGACGTGCTCAACGACTGCGCCGCAGCTTACAAGGTGCAGCAAAAAGCAGAAATCGCGCTACAGACCGCGGCAAAAAATAACCCTTATCTTAATAACGAATCAGTAAACAACCTCAAGAACTTTGCAAGCGAATTGCAGAAAACTTCCGAAATCGGCGACGAGGTGAGTTTGCGTGTTATGTCACAACTCGCAGCCGCCGGACGCAACGAAGAGCAGATAATGCAGATTATGACCGCCGCCGCAGATATGGCAGCGATTACGGGCGAGGATATCGTCAGCGCTGCGCAGAAACTTAACGCGACATTAAACGGCAACGCGGGAACGCTCGGCCGTCAGATAGAAAGCATTAACGGACTTACTAAAGCAGAACTCGAAAGCGGCAAGGCGATAGAACTCGTTGCGCAGCAATACAAGGGCGGCGCGGCCGAAATGGCCGACGTTGGCGTACAGCTTAATAACGCGTGGGGCGACTTCAAAGAAAACATCGGGCGCGGGTGGGACAACGTAACAAAACCCGTTAAAGAGTTTTTTCTCGGAGTATTAAACGACATAAACGAGGCGCAGCAGAAAACCGCAGATATGAAAGCGGCTGCAGCCGCAGGAGCTGCAGGAACAGAAACCGCTACGCAAGCAAAATTAAACCTCGACGAGGCACAAGCCCTGCTCGACGAAATGGACAAACACCCGGGAATGAGTCTACGCAAGGGAAACGGCTTACTCGGTGGCTCATATATGCCGGACAGAAATTGGCAGACAAAGCGCGACGCGCAGGCGCAGAAAGTGCAGGAGCTCACAGACCGCTACAAAGAACTTACACAAGCGGAACTCGACGAGGCCGAGGCACAGAAAAAAGCGGCCGAGGCTGCAGACCGTGCAGCGGCTGCCAAGAGTCGCGATCAAAGCGCAGCCGACTATATCGCGGCAAATAAAAAAGCCCTCGCCGAGCAAATAGCGCAAATGCAGCTTAAAGCGCAACTCATGGGCGAAGAAGTTAACGCAGGCGAAATGTACAACGCGTATATGAATAGCTACATTGATCTCGTAACGAAATCGAACGGGCTTGTAACTGAAAACAACAGCGCCGCAAAAGAACGGCTCGCGCTCCTGCAGAGCTGGGCGGAAAAAGCACGCGACGCAGCCACAGAGGAAGAACGCCTCGCGGCTGCAGAAAAAGCGCAAGCCGAGGCCGAGGCGCTCCTCGAGGAAACCGGCGGGCTTGGCTACTCCTCTATTTATGACGACTACATCAACCGCGAGCAGGAACTCGCGAAACTCAAGGAACAAATAAACAGCAACGAAGTATTAAACGAGCAGGAAAAAGCCGACGCAATACTTAAAATAGATTCGGAAATGGTAAAAAACCGCCGCCAGCTATGGGCGAATGTAGCGAGCGAAGTTACGGGCTACGCGCAGCAAGTAAACCAAATTATACAAGACGCTGCCGCGCTTGCTGCAGAAACTGAAAAAAACCGAATGCAGGCGGAACTTGACAACCTCGAAATACTCTACCGTAAGGGCGAATTGAGCGAAGAAGAATACCAAGAGAAAGTCGCAGAGGCGAAGAAAAAAGGTGCACAAATGCAATATCAGATAGAAATGAGTCAATGGGCGTCAAATATCCTCATGGCTACCGCTAATACAGCCGTCGGCGTAACACAAGCCCTCGCGCAGGGCGGCGTCGCTGGTATTATTACGGGCGCACTCGTAGGGGCTGCCGGTGCCGTACAGCTCGCCTCAATCATGGCAGCAAAACCAATAAAACATTTTGCAAGCGGTGGCGTTGTCGGCGGGATAAACGGCGCGAGCATGGGAGCCGATAACACAACGATTGCGGCACGCTCCGGGGAAATGGTGCTCAATGCAAACCAGCAACGCGCACTATGGGACAAACTCAAAGGGACGGGAGCAACGAGCGGCGCGGACAGCGTAAACGTTGTTATAAACAACAGCGCCGCAAACCTCGTAAAAGCACAGCCGCAAATAACACGCGGGCAAATTGAACTTATGATAGACGCACGCGTAAACGACGGGCTACGCAACGGACGCTACGACAGCGGGCTTAATGCAGCTAGCGCCGGCATGAGTGGCAAATTTTACGGAGTATAAGGGGGTAATATATGGCAAGCTGGGCTAGCAATGTAAGTAATGATTTTTACGGGCTCGACGCGCAGCCGGTAGAAAACCGCGAAACAACAAAATATAAAAGCGGGCGCGTTATCTATCACAAAATAAACAGCGTGCAGAAAATTACACATTCGGTATTATTGCGCCTCGACGACGGAGAAAAAGACGAAAACAATAAAACCGAGTTTATGCGCTTTTTGAATTGGTACGAAACTACGGCGGGCTCGGGCTCGGTGCCGATAACTCTAACCGACATAGAGGCGAAAACCGGCACGAAGGACTACTACGTCGCCGTTGAAAATTGGAACGGGCAGCGCTACAAAGAAATCGCGCTTACGCTCGAGGAGTGTTAAACATGGGCGTATTTAAAGAACTTACCGAGGGCGGACTGTATAACCTGCCGTTTTTGCTCCACATTTACGACGACGACACGCACCTCTATTTGATAAATGACAACGCGAATTTGACGTATAGCGGCCACGTTTTCACGGCTGCGTCGTTTGAATACACACCGGGCACAAACGGCAACGCTACGCTAGCGTGTCAGATCTCGGACAAGCCCGAATTATTAAACTACATCAACCGCAACCGCGTTTTTAATTGCGACCTCGTGGGCGTGTACAACGGCGGCGAGGTTGTCGTGCTGGAAACCTACCGCCACAAATACGGCGAGGCTACATGGGACGGGCTGCAATTTGAAATTAAACTCGACGGCGACGACCGCGGAAATATGACGTTTCCGGCGCTCATTTATAACAGCTACAACAACCGGGGCGCCGTGTGAAATACGACGACCTGCTCACGGCAAAATACAAGCCACACGGGCGCGGCGACGGCGGCTACGATTGTTACGGCCTCGTGCTCGAGTGCTGCCGAAGAGCTGGGACGCCGATTGCCGACCCGTTTATTAACTACGTTTCTTTGCCAGCGGGCGCAGAAATACCCCTCTTAAATGACTTTAACAATATACGAGAAATACCGGCGCCGAAAGTGGGCGCTATTGCCGAGTGTATGACCGGCGCAAATTTGCACGTAGCGTATATCGTCGCGCAAAATCTCGCGCTACATATTACAGAGCGAGGCGCGCGCGTTACGCACCTGCGGGCGCTTAATCCTATACGTTATTATGAGGTTGTAAAGAATGAAAGCGAACATAATTAAATCATTAAAGAACAACGCCGAAGTTATCGAAATCGAGGCAGGAAAAACAGCCCGCGAAAACTTCCCGGGCGTAGACTTTGAAAACGCCATTTTGATTATTGACGGCAAAATCGCGCAACCCGATATTGTTGTACACGATAACAATATTGTTACATTGCGACAGATACCCGCCGATTTAAGTGATACGCCGTGGTGGGTTGCAACCTTTATTATTCCATTCGGTTTTATTATACAACCGGCCGAGCTGGCATATAAAGCAAGGAAAGCAGCCGAGGAGGCAGAGCGAGAACTCGAAAAAATTAAGAAACTCACAAACAACCCCGAAATTGATAACCGCCCATTTTTGCGCGGTGCTACAAACGCCATTGCTACGGGCAAGAGTCAGCCGTATTTCTGCGGTCGTAACTTCCTCACGCCTTATTTATTCTCAAAGCCATATTATCGTATTAGCGGCACCGACGGCGCAACGCAAGAAGTGTTCGATATCTTCGAGATTGGCTTTAAAGAACTGTTATTCGAGCGTATCGGGATAGGCGATTCGACCCTCATACAATGGATTAACCCGTCGCTTGTACAAAACGGCGTATATAATATCAGCAGCTCGACCTTCGGACACGGGCAGGCAGAAATAAGGCAGGACGGCGCACTATTCCAAACCTTAACACAACTCAATACAAAAACCGTGTCGAAAATCCTCAACCGTGAGGCACCACGCGATTACAAAGTCGCAACTGGCGAGGCAGAATATTTAAAGATGTTACTAGACCCGTGCGCAATGGACGTCGAGGTTTGTATCGAATTTCCGTTCGGCCTATATTCTTATAACGACGACGGCGACCGAGTCGAGGGCACCGCAACTATTATTCCCGAATTCTCGTTGAATGGTGGCGGCTCATGGACGGCGTTTACATTTAATCAAAACGGAACTTTGAGCAACGTATTTACACGCAACGCTACAAAAAAAATGAGATTCGTTGCAAAATTGTCATTTACGCTCGCAAATTATATAACTCTTAATAATTACCATGAAAACAATATACAGATACGCGTTAGAAATGCAACGGCAGAAAACGACAAACTCCGCGCTGATTGTTACGTATATTTTTATCAGTCAAAAGTATTTGACCCGCTCAAATCGTCGACCCCGGCGGGAATCCTCGACGACGGCGGAACGGCTGGGCTCGTGTCGTGTCTTAACGTTGAGGATCGCGAGCGCGCCCTCTCTTGCGTTGTCGGTATACGTATGACCGCAACAGAGAATAACGAGGACAAATACACACAATTTAATTT
>JBGUNW010000016.1:0-1764 GCA_045117555.1 Eubacteriales bacterium | reverse complement strand
TCAAAATCCTGCTGCTCGGCTTATCGACGTTTGCGAGCATACTTTCTATGCGGCTTGAGATTACGACATCTACAAATTTATCCGTTTCGATGCCGCGCAGCGAGAAGAACAGCAGCGGTTCCTCATCAAGCCTTGCGCCGACGCCGTAAAGACTTGCCGCGACGTGCTTGCACATCACCGCCCAGTCGGGGCAGGAGCAGGAAAAGGAAATTTCGCGCGGCTTGGGGAACAAGCCGCCTTCATCCAAAAAGATTTCCTTTAATTCCTTGGGAAAGTCGCCGTTCACCAGTTGGTCAAGCGTTTCCACGCGCATGCCGCATTTGCCGGTGATTTCCTCAATGCGCTGCTCCGACAGCGGACTGATACGGATTTCCACTTTATACGGCGTTTTTCGGGTGCCTTGCACACGCGCCGTAATTTTGCCCTTTTTGATTTGCAAATCTATCACCGCACCGGTACGGACATAGCGCCTGCCGCGCGGCAATCTTGTGTCAAAATCGGCGTAGCGCTCCAGATTTTGGCACCATGCCTTTCCCCACCAGCTGTTGGCAATCTGACGGGATTTTATCACAATCGGGTGCAGCGTCTTTCCCTTAGCCGCCGCTTTTTTGCGCGTATTCTTCGCGTTTTCTTTCAGCTCTTCCTCGGTCGGCTGCGGATAATTCATCTCATTCCAATAGCGCGCCATGCTTACACCTCCAGTCGCAGGAGCTTCATCAGCTCGTCGTTGCTCATTTCCGTAATCCAGTTTTCACTGCCGGACCCAATCACGTTGTCTGCAAGCTCCTTTTTGGAGGAAATCAGCGCGTCGATTTTCTCCTCCACCGAACCCTTGCAGACAAATTTGTGCACCATTACATTTTTGTCCTGACCGATACGGAACGCGCGGTCGGTTGCCTGATTCTCCACCGACGGATTCCACCAGCGGTCAAAATGAATGACGTGGTTCGCCTTAGTGAGATTCAGTCCGGTGCCGCCTGCCTTGACGGACAGCACCAGATACGGAACGTAGCTATCGCTCTGAAACCGCTCCACAATCGCGCTGCGCTCCTTGACCGGCACGCCGCCGTGAATCACACCGCCGCGTCTGCCGAACACCTCGGCGAGATAATCGTCCAAATGACCGGTCAGCTCCCTAAACTGCGTGAACACCAGCACGCGCTCGCGCTTTTCGGCTATCGTCTGCGCCAGCTGCCTCAACAGCTCAAACTTGCCGCTCTGCGCCGGACTGTACTCCTCGGTGCCGAGATATTGGTCGGGATGGTTGCAGATTTGCTTGAGGTGCAGCAGCAGGGCAAGCACAATGCCGCGACGCTGTATACCGTAGCTGTTCTCCACCTTTTCGCTTGTTTCGGCAAGCAGTTTGCGGTAGAGCACCGTCTGTTTGGGAGAGAGTGTGACATAATCAATCTGCTCCAACTTATCTGGCAGATCGGAAATAATTCTTTTATCGGTTTTAACACGCCGCAGCAAAAACGGCGCTATCATATTTTTAAGCTTGGCAAAGCCCTCGGGGTTCTGCTCCAATCCGCGGCAAAAGCGGCGGAATTCCTCCGTGCTGCCGAGCAAACCCTTATTGAGAAAGTCGAACAGCGACCAAAGATTGGACAAATCATTTTCAATTGGTGTGCCCGTCATGGCAATCCGCATACGGCTTTTGAGCTTTTTAATTTGCCGCGTCTGCTTGGTTCCGGGATTTTTAATTGCCTGCGCTTCGTCCAAAATAATACAATCCCAAAACGGTTCTTCGAGCGCTTCGATAGA
>JBGUNW010000015.1:0-2655 GCA_045117555.1 Eubacteriales bacterium | reverse complement strand
GCGGCGTTTTCAAGAAAAAGAGTCTGCTTGCCTGTGAAAAGGTCCCATGCATTTTGGGCGCCGTCTATGTGGTTTTCCAGGATGCCGATTGCGTAGGAATTTCCATTCGTCTGGTATTCGGCGTATCCGAGAAGCTGGGGAACTCCGTCAAAATGGTTCTTGTTCAGTTGCAGGAGAATTTCCTGCTCGGGGTGAGTCCCCGCGTGCAAACGACGGAACAGCTTGAAGAAATACTTGCCCTTAACGAAGAAAGCCGAATTACTTTGCTCGGCACCGAGGGCGCTTGCCTGTGCCAGGGTGTCCTTGTCTATCTTGCAGGTTCGGGTAAAAACGAATTGCCCTTTTTCGGTCTTGAAAATCTGGACGGACGGGGCTCCGCCGAAACATTCGGCAAGGAGGGTTCCTGTCTTGGTTTCGTCTTCAATCGTTGCGTACAGGTCGCGGGAATTGTTTTCGAATTCGACCTGTAAAATCTGGAGTTTGCAACCTGCAATTTCTGCGCTGTCCATTTCGTCTATTTGACGGACGGGTTGCCCCTTTCCCATGAACCAGCGCTTGCTTGTAATGTCGTTGATCATTTTGTTTTCAAAGCCGAAAAATACCCCTGCTTTCGGAGGGTAGCTAAAATTTTCAGCTGGTTTTCGAGCGGTTCCTTCAGGAGTCCTTCAAGCACGAATTCGGGAATCCTTCTTTGAGGAATGAATTCCTTGGGAACATCCTTAAAATCGGAAAGTTGCCAGTTTGCAAGAAGCTTGGGCAGAAACTGGATCCACGGAAAAACATCGCCGACTTTCAGAAAAAAGCGCGCAGGCTTTTTTCCGTCCTTGGCATCAAGCAAAAGTGAACCGTCCCTGTAACAGCATAAAAGCACAGCTTGCCGTTCTTCGTTCGAAGTGGCTGGCTGTGCTGGAATTACAAGGACCATCCGCAAGGATCGTTCTCCCTAGGCGGCGAGTTCACGCTGAATTTGCGCGTATTGGTAGGTCGAAATTGACGTAATCTTGAGAATCAGCTCACGCGTGATGCCCGCCTTGATTAACGCCTTTGCGTACTGGATTTTATTTGTGTTCGACATAGTTTACCTCATGCTTAGATGTTGCCGATCCATCCTAGAGGAAAAAGATATATTAAAATTTTGACAGTGGAAAGGGCTGAAAATATTTTTTTGTGACGCACTTTTTTGAAGAAATGTGGTCAACTTGTTGATAGTCAACGAATTGACAAACTTTTTTGTTAATTACAAAAATATTACAAATTGGAATAATCTTGGTCGTGAAACGACCCCTAAATTCGCTCTTCAGGGACTATTCCTTTCAAAACAGGGAATATTTTTCGGTATTCTTCCTGTGATTTTGAGTCAATGCAGGCGTGTACGATTCCCTCGAATGTTTCGTCTGCCGATGTGATAATTTCGCCCTTCGGGTTCACGATCATGGAGTTGCCTCCGTAAGAGGGACCTCCGATACCGTTGACGGCGGCGATATAGACCTGGTTCTCGATGGCGCGGGCCTGCAGTAACGTTTTCCAGTGTGCAATTCTTGCGGCGGGCCAGGCGGCCTGCACCGTGATGAGCTTTGCTCCTTCCTTGACGGCGTAGCGGTAGAGTTCGGGGAAACGCAGGTCAAAGCAGATGGTGGCGGCAACCGTCCAGTTATAGAGCGAAAACGGACACGGCATGCCGCCGGCCTTGAATTTTTTCTGTTCCATAAAGAACGGATGGAACTTGTCGTAGCCGGCGGCCTCTTCGGGGAATCCCGGTTGGTATACGCTGCAATGATTCAAGAGCTTGTCGGCATTTTCGGAATCGTAAACGCCCCCGCCTACGATATCCTTTCGGATTCCAGCTCCCATGACGGTGCAGTCCGTTTCGTTTGCTAGTTTGTACAAAAAATCGGCGGTTTCGCCCGCGTTGCAGTTGCGAAAGTATTCTGCCGCGCTTTCGGGGTGAAGCGGCAGGTATCCCGTGGCGAACATTTCGGGGAGAATGATTAGACCTGGAATGGAATCGTCCTTGCTTTTGCGAATTTTTGAGGTGATTTCGCGGACTTTGGCGAAGTTTTTGGCCTTGTCGTTCGGGACAATTTCCATTTGAACTAGGTAAATATCAAGCATATGGTAAATATAGCACATTTCTTTTTGCTATTTTAAGAAATATGAGATTACGTTCCCTGCTCGTTTTTGTCCTGCTTTTGGCGACGTTCCTGTTTGCTGCCACCCCGACCTTGATTGTGGGTGTCGTTCTGGAATCCGAAACCGATTTGCCGGTTAAGGATGCTACCATCACTTACGTCTCCGGGAAAAAGTTGGGTGAGACGAATTCCGACGGACGTTTCGAACTGACGGTGGATTCCAAGAATGCAATCCTCATCTTCAAGAAGGACGGCTTCGACAGTGTGCAGGTGGAACTGCAGGATTTTGCGGACTTGTTCGACATGGTGGTCACGATGCAGACGACTGCCGATGTGCGCAACCTGGGTACGAGTACCGTGATTGGTGGCGGTGGCGACAAGGTGCAGTGGAACTTTGAACGCAAGGTGAATCTGGACAAGCTTGAAGATGCGGCAGGTATGCGTTTCGATATCACCGAACACCTGAGCCAGATACCGGGTATTTCGGGGCAGAAGGATTTTAGCAGCGCCCTTTATTATGACGGTT
>JBGUNW010000014.1:0-9843 GCA_045117555.1 Eubacteriales bacterium | reverse complement strand
TCGATCTCCTCAACGGTAAAATCTTCTTTTCCTGCGCCGCAAAGCGGGCAGACCCAATCCTCGGGCAGGTCTTCAAATTCGGTGCCGGGCTCGATCCCGTTATCGGGGTCCCCTTCCGCCGGGTTATACTCGTAGCCGCAAAGTTCACAGATATAGCGCTTTTTCATGGATGATATTCGTCTCCTTTTTTGCGTTGTAAACCGGATTTTTCCGGTTGCGTGTATTATAATAAAACAATCGCCCGTATTTGTCAATACCCTTGATACATTTTCTTCCTTTTCCACGTTTTGAACAAAAAGCAAAAGTCTATTTTATACTTTTTGCAAAAAACGCCACCATATTTTGCAGGATTCTTGCATAGGATAAAAGAGAATAAAAGCAGAAACGGGGAGTTTGATGAAACAGGCAAAACAAATCTTTCGTGACGCCCTTTTGCTGACCGGCGCCGCGCTTTTGATGCGCACGGTCGGCGTTTGGTTCCAGATTGCCATTTCCAACCGCGCGGGAGCCGAGGCAATGGGGCTTTTCTCTTTGATGTCCGGCGTTTACGGCTTTGCCCTGACGCTTGCCACCTCCGGCATTCACCTGGGCGTGACCCGCATGGTGACCGAAACGGTGAGCCGGGGTCGGGCCGACCGCGTTCCGGGCCTTTTGCGCCGCGCGGTATTTTTCGCGCTCTTTTTCGGCTGTTTTTCCGCCGTTTTACTGGCCACCTCGGCGGGCGTTGTCAGCCGTGTCTGGATCAAGGACGACCGCGTTTTAACCTCTTTGCGGCTGTTTGCGATCACCCTGCCGCTCCTTTCGCTCTCCTCGGTGTTCGGGGGATATTTCACCGCTGTACGCCGCTCGGCAAAAAGCGCCGCCGGGCAGGTTTGCGAGCAAGGGCTGCGCATTGGATTTTGTATGTATTTGCTGGCTTTTTTTGCCGGAAACCAAACCGAGCGCATTCTTGTTGCGCTGGTTTTGGGCGGGGCGCTTGCAGAAATTCTTTCCTTTTTACTTGAACTGGTGCTTTATCTGGTTGACCGTCGCAAAAATTTCCCCTCAAAAAAAGGAATCTCCGCAGCGGCGGAAGGGCGCGAACTCGTCCGCATTACCCTGCCGGTCGCGCTGACGACCTACGCCCGCTCCGGCTTGATCACGCTGGAACACATCCTGATCCCCGAGGGGCTGCGCAACAGCGGCGCAACGCACACGGCGGCCCTTGCCGCCTACGGGAGCATTCAAAGCATGGCGCTTCCCATCATCCTGTACCCAGCGGCGATCATCGTTTCCTTTTCCGGGCTGTTGATCCCGGCGCTTGCCGAAAGCCGGGTTTTGGAAAGTCACGTTCGCATTCGCTATATGATCTCCCGTGTTTGGCATTTTTCCATGCTCTTTTCCATTGGCGTTGCCGGAATTCTGGTTTGCTTTTCGGGCGAACTAGGTGCAATCCTCTACCCGGGTACCGATACCGCAAAATACCTGCGTATCCTCGCGCCGCTGATTCCCATTATGTACGTTGATACGGCGACCGACGCCATGCTCAAAGGGCTGGGCGAACAGTTTCGCTCCATGATCATCAACATTGCCGACGCCGGGCTTTCGGTGATTTTGGTTTGGGTTCTGGTTCCCAAATTCGGCATTACCGGATACCTGATTACTATTTATATTTCGGAGCTGTTCAACACCGTTTTAAGCATTCATCGGCTGCTGGTGGTCAGCAAAACCGTGCCGAAGGTCCTTAAATGGGTCTATCTGCCGCTAGCCTCGGTCATCGGCGCTTCCTTTGCGGCGCGGGGGATCCTTTCGCTGCTTCCCAACCCGGGAAGCGGAATGCTTGCGGTTTGTTTGCATATTCTTCTTGCAACCGGCTTCTATTTGCTGTTCGTTACCCTTTCCGGGAGCGTTGGCAAAGAAGAGCGTGCCTGGATTTGCACGCTCTTCCGAAAAAAAGAACCGAGCGAACCGGCCGTTACAAAAACAGCCGACGATACTGCCGACCTTCCAGCGCCGCCTGCAAAGTCATTGAAAGCCGGCTGAAATCCGCAACCAGGGAGTGCGGCTTGGAAACAGGATCGTCCTGCCGCATGGGAACGAAATATACCTGCTTTCTGGAAAGAAGCGTTGCGATATTTTTCAGGTTGGCGGAGAGCGCGTCGTTGGAAGCCAACGCTATGACCAGCGGTTTATCCCCTCGCAGGTGCGCCTTGACAGCCATACAAACCGCCGTATCGGTAATTCCGTTTGCAATTTTTGCCAGCGTGTTCCCCGTACAGGGGGAAACGACCATCGCATCCAGCGGCATACGCGGACCCAACGGCTCGGCGTCTACGATGGTATGCACGATCGGACGGCTGCACAGTCGTTCCACTTCGGATCGCAAATCGGCCGCTTTCCCGAAACGCGTGTCGGTAGCGTAAACCGTTTCGCTCATAATGGGAAGCACCTCAAAGTTTGCCTCCCGCAGGTTCCGCAGTTCCGCAAGCGCACGTTCATGCGTGCAAAAAGAACCGCAGAAAGCATAACCCAGCATTGATTTTTGTTCCTTTCCGAGAGTCAATCAAGAAAGCCGTTCGCGTTGAGGATCGCGCAAACGGCGTCGGCAAGAATTTTTCCTGCCGTTTCCGGGTAAAATCGCCCGGGGAGCCCCTGCGCCGAAATGACTTGAAATCCCGCTCTTTTCGCAAGATCGGCATCAAATCCGCCGGGCAGAGAGGCAAGTTCGATTAAAATACAGTTTTGAGGGAGCGCCTGCAAAAAAGAACGATCCAAAACACACTCCGGTACCGTATTGAACAGCACGCGGCAGTCCGCGAGAAAAGGCGGTACTCCCTGCCCGAGCGCATAGGGGTTTGCGCCGTGCAGTTCCGCACGGGCAAGCGCCTCCGGCGAGCGCGCCAGCACGCCTACCTTTGCGCCAAGCGCGACCAGTTTTTCGGAAAGCAGCGAGGCAATGCGGCCGTATCCGACCACGACGGTTTGCGTGCCGAAAAGTGTGGTTGGCAATGCCTGCATGGCAAGCCGGAGCGCGCCCTCGGCCGTTGGCAATGCGTTCAGGAGTTGTGTCCGCTCGCTTTTGTAGTAGTCGGCAGAGCGGATCCCCCGTGCCTCCGCCGCGGCGATCCATTCCCGCGGGAGCGCGCCGCCCAAAAGGAAAGCGCCGGGAGCCAAGAAATTAAGCACCTCTCCAAACCGGATCGGCGGCGTTTCTTTTGCGCTTTGAGAAAGATTTTCGCCGTCCCGCGTTGCCGGAACCGGCAAAACCACGATTTTTGCGCCGTCGAGCGTTTCTGCAAGCGTTTTGCCCGCCGGTTCCGCCAAGTTTCCGAATCCCATAATCCGAAATCCGCGCCGACGCAGAGCGTCCGCAAGAAATATCTGCCGTTGGTCACCGCCCGGCAGAGCGATCTTTTGCATGATTCTTCCTCCTTTTTTGTTGGAGCCGCCTGTTTTCCCTGCGGCCGCTTTGCGAAATACGAAAACAGTTTTGTCTTTTCTTTTTCCGCATTCTCCAACATTACAGGATATGAAAATAAGCCGTTTTTCGACACGCGAAGAACGGCTTATGAAAGAGAAAATCGAACCACGCTCGAAACGGTTTGATAATACCTGTTTTCAGGCGGCAGAAAAGGTGTGGAATTGCCCTTCCATTCACCAACGAAAATCTTTGCGGCGCCGATTGCGGGAAGCTCGCGTCGCTCGCCCGACGTACTGCCGTGCTGACCGAACAAAAATACGTTGGCTCCCGCGGCATACCGCCGGAAAAATTTGGTTTGCTCGGCGGACGGAAAGCGTGAATTGCACCAAACCATTGAAGCTTGGTCGGTTTGTGCGGCAACGGTAACTGCCGGTTCTTTCATGCCCGCGTCGTGCATCCATTGGATCGTCAGATCCGGAAGCGCGCCTGACCTGTCGGCAATTTCACAACGAATACCCAGCAATTCGGCCTCCTGTGCAAGTCGCTCGGAAACGGCGGTTTCTTCCCCGTTCGCGGGCGTTGGTAGCAGTAGAGTGCGAATCTTGACCTTCTCCGCAAGGCAATTCAACAGATATGTAGCAGGCGCATGATAATGCGTCAGGGCGAGTTCTTCCAGCTCGACGCATCCCATGGAATGCAGTTCGTCGACAATTTGGTAAGAATCGTTCCTGTTCCCGCCGGAAAGGTCTATAAGGGTCGCCTTGCCGCGAACCGAAAACAGCAGATATTCGTTACTCTTTTGGCTGAAATACGCGGTTTGTACCGCTTTCTGCCCGAACCAATGAACCGAATAGGCGGACAGAAACGCCAAAACGACGAACGCCAGCGGAATTACCGCAAACAATTTTTTGCGGAATTTGAGCACCGCGCAAAGAAACAGTGAAATTGCCAGTACAACAATCAAGGTCAGCGCGATCCGATCTTGCAGGCGAACGGTGATTCCCCGCCATTCCGACAAGGCAAACGCCGCCCGGCGAAGGAGCAAAAGCAATTTTTCGGTGATCCAGTAAATCGGTTGAACCGGTATCAACAAGGAGAGCGCGGAAAAGACCAGCGCCACGGAAAGAAGCGGCGAAAGCACAAGCGTTGCGGGTACCGAAAGTATTGACGCCTCGCCGAACAGAAACGCGGAGATCGGCAGCGTTGCGGCAAAGGCAAACGCACCGACCGAAAGTGAAAGAAGCAAGGCCTTGCCCACCCGTTTGACCGGGTGGATCGCCTTTTTGGGCTTTTGATCGGCAAGGGCCTTGCGAACCGCGGGAACGAAAATAACGATTCCTCCCGCCGCCAAAAAGGAAAGCCACAGGCCGTTATCCACAATGGAACATGGTTGAACCGCGAGAATAATGAACAGTACCGTAAAAATGGCCGTTGGAGAATCGTAATTCCTTCGCAAAAGGAACGCGACCGAGAGCATTGCCGCCATACAAACGGCACGCACGGTGGAAGGCGACGCCCCGGTAACCGCAAGATAAAACACCGAAAGCGGGATGATCACCCAAATTCGGAAAGCGCGCGGGACGCGGAAAAGCCGGAGAAGGCACTCGACCGCAGCAATGAGAATGCCGACGTGCAACCCGCTCAACGCCAGAAAATGCGAAATTCCCACGCGGCGGAAAGCAACCGTATCCACCGCGGAAAGAAACGAACGGTTCCCCAGCACCAGCGCCGCCGCAAGTCCGCCTTCCCGCTTGCCGAGCCGCTCGATCAGCTTTTCGGAAAGCGCGGCATTCCATTCGGAAAGTTTGACCCGGAGCAAGCGCTCGCCGCTTGCAACAACCGAACAATCCTTTGCCTCCGCACAGTTCAAAATTCCCGAAAACCCCTCCGAAACAGAGAAAGAAACGTCAGGGTCCTCTTTCAAAGAAGCAAAGCCCTCTACCGTTCCCGTAACCCGGACGCGCTCACCGGCTCGCAAAGCCGAAAGATACCCGCATTTGAGCAGAACTTCCTGATCAATGCGATCTCCGTCAAGCTCTTCCAAAGAAAACGCAAAAGTGCTTTGCGAGGCGCTCGTACCGATCCGTTCCAATACAACGCCTTCGGCCGTTACCGTCTTTCCGCTTTGCGCTTTCAGAAAATCCACCTTACGGTTAAAGAAGCTCCATGAACCGAACAAAAGAACGGCGGCAAGCAGGCAGAACAAGATTGCCGTGCTCTGCCCCTTTCCGCATTTGCGACGAACGAGCGCGATTCCCAAAAGAAGAATTGCGCCAAAAAGCAGGAGAAGAGAAAGGACCCAGCGGTGGGAAATTTCCAAAGCGGTAACCGCCAGCGTCAGCACAACTGCCGAAAACGAGGCAAGTGCAAACGGGCGGTTGTGAAACAAATCCACGCCCGATCATCTCCTTTCCGCATTTTTGAATAAAATCGACAAAAAAGACCGTATTTTTGCAAAGATTGGAAAAAAAACTTGACAAAACCGGCTCTTTGCGGTATAATCATCCATAGTATCGGTTTTGACTACCGATCCGACAAAATCGAAAATTTTGATTCAAACTATTTTTCGGAGGAATTTTCCATGTTTGAAACGCTGAAAAACATTCTTGTTGAGGAACTGCAACTCAATCCCGACGACATCAAGCCGGAATCCGAGCTGGTCAACGATCTAGGGATCAATTCTATTGAGCTTGCCGACCTGGTAATGCTTTGCGAGGACAAATTCGGAATTGAAATTGAGGACGACGATATTCACAAATTCATTACCATTAACGACGTTGTGGAATATCTGGAAGCAAAGAAACAATAATTTCAAAAGCGCCGCGCGAAAAACACCGGCGCTTTTCCATTACCATTATAGCCCTTTTTCGACGATTGTCAAGAAAAAAGGTTCGGAAAAGCTCCGAACCTCTTTTTTTATTCACTTTCCAAGCGTTGTTTTGCCCAAACGATTTGGTTTTGCACCGATTGAGCCGACGTTCCGCCAACGCAGGAACGGCGCCGGACGCAGGCGTCAAGATCGACCGCCGCGTAAACGCCCTCGTCGAACACCGGCGAAAACTTTTGATATTCTTCGAGCGAAAGATTTTCCAGAATCTTCCCGGTCTGAATGCAGTAGGCAACCAGCTCGCCCGAAATTTTATACGCGGTGCGGAACGGCAACCCCTTCCCCACAAGATAGTCGGCAAGGTCGGTCGCGTTCAAAAAGCCGGTTTGCGCCGCCTTGCGCATTTCATCCTCGTTGGCCTGCATGGTGGAAATCATCCCGGTCATAACGTCCAGACATTGTTCTACGGTATCGCAAGCGTCAAAAACGCTTTCTTTATCTTCCTGCATATCCTTGTTGTATGCAAGCGGCAGCCCTTTCAGGGTGGTCAGGAGGGCGGTCAGGTCACCGTACACCCTTCCCGTTTTGCCGCGGATCAACTCGGCCATATCCGGGTTCTTTTTTTGCGGCATAATGGAAGATCCGGTGGTAAACGCGTCTGAAAGCGTTACAAAACGGAACTCCCAGCTTGACCAAAGCACAAGCTCCTCCGAAAGTCGGGAGAGATGCAGCATGACAAGCGCAAGCGCCGAAAGCGTTTCCACGCAGAAATCGCGGTCGGAAACACCGTCAAGCGAATTGAGCGAAACCGCGTCAAAGCCCAGCTTTTTCGCCTCGTATTCCCGGTCAATGGGATAGGTGGTTCCCGCGAGCGCGCAGGAACCGATGGGAGAAACGTTCATTCGTTTTGCGGCGTCGGAAAGGCGGTCAAGATCGCGCAAAAGCATCATCACATAGGCCATTAAATGGTGGCCGAAGGTAATCGGCTGCGCCCTTTGCAGGTGGGTATACCCCGGCAGAACGGTTGCCGAGTACCGCTCGGCTTTCCCGATCAGCGCCCCGGCAAGCGCTTTGAGCTTTTGAGCAATTTTTTCGCATTCCCCGCGCATCCAAAGGCGCAGATCCAGCGCCACCTGGTCGTTCCGACTGCGCGCCGTGTGCAGCTTTTTCCCCGCCTCGCCGATCCGCTCGGTAAGTACCTGCTCCACGAACATATGGATATCCTCGCTTGCGGGGTCGATTTGCAATTTGCCGCTTTCCAGATCGGAAAGGATACCTTCCAACCCGGCGAGGATCGCTTCGGTGTCCTCTTTGGTAAGAATGCCTTTGGCGGCAAGCATGGATGCGTGCGCCATACTGCCCCGGATGTCCTCACGGAACATGCGGCAATCCACCGCGATGGAAGAATTAAAGTCATCGGCAAGACGGCTGGTTTCCCCGCTCGTTCTTCCCGCCCATAATTTCCTGCTCATTTTTTGCCCTCGTTTTTTTGTTTCATACGCGCTTGTACGGCAATGGGCAAACCGTAAAGGTTGATAAACCCGGCCGAGTCGTTCTGGTTATAGATATGGTCCTCGCCAAAGGTTGCAAGCTCCTCGGAATAAAGCGAATAGGGCGACCAAACCCCGGCTTTAATAATATTGCCTTTGTAAAGTTTCAGTTTGACCTTGCCGGTCACGGTCTTTTGCGTAGAGGAAACGAACGCGGAAAGCGCCTCGCGCAAAGGCGTAAACCACTGCCCGTTGTAAACCAGCTCGGCAAAGGTAATGGAAAGCCGCTGTTTTTCATGGGCGGTCATTTTATCCAGCGTGACCGTTTCCAAATACTCGTGCGCGGCGTACAGAATGGCGCCGCCCGGCGTTTCGTACACGCCGCGGCACTTCATGCCGACCAAACGGTTTTCCACGATATCCAAAAGTCCGATCCCGTTTTTGCCGCCCAGATCGTTGAGCGCCAGAATGATCTCCTTTGCGCTCATTTTCTGCCCGTTCAGGGCAATCGGCTTCCCTTGCTCAAAATCCAGCGTCAGGTAGGTGGGTTCGTCCGGTGCCTGCATGGGAGAAACGCCCATTTCCAAAAAACCCGGCTTTTCATATTGCGGTTCGTTGCCGGCGTCTTCCAGATCCAGCCCTTCGTGGGAGAGGTGCCAGAGGTTTTTATCCTTGGAATAATTGGTTTCCCGGCTGATTTTGAGCGGGATATGGTGCGCCTCGGCGTAGTCGATCTCCTCCTCACGCGATTTGATATTCCATTCCCGCCAAGGGGCAATAATGGGCATGTTCGGCGCGAACGCCTTAATGGCAAGTTCAAAGCGCACCTGATCGTTTCCTTTCCCGGTGCAGCCGTGAGCGATCGCGTCGGCGCCCTCGGCAATCGCAATTTCCGCCAGCTTTTTGGCAATCAACGGCCGGGCAAACGAAGTACCCAGCATATACTGCTCGTAAAGCGCGCCCGCCTGCACGGTGGGAATAATATAATCATTCACAAATTCGTCGGTCAAATCAACAATATAGAGTTTGGACGCCCCGGTTTTCAGGGCTTTTTCTTCCAGCCCCTCCAACTCGTCCGCCTGACCTACGTTGCCCGAAACGGCAATGACCTCGCAATTATTATAGTTCTCTTTGAGCCACGGAATAATAATGGATGTATCCAGGCCGCCGGAATAGGCGAGAACAACTTTTTTTACATTTTCTTTTTTCATGGGTTCCTCCGCAAAGTTTGGTTTTTTCCTATTATAGTCTTTTTTTCTCTCCTTGTCAAGTATAAATGAAAAAATATTCACAATTTTCAGCAAAAATCTCTGCTTTTAATGAATTTTTGAATACCAAAATGTATAATTTGGACGAGGTATACAAAAAAATTTGACTGCAAAAGCAAATTATACGAAAAACCGCTGAAATTGAAAAAAAAATCAAAAAAATGTTGACACGTTCGGGTGGAATTGATATAATAAACCTATATTTTATAAGGGAAACCTTTAAAAAAGGATTTTAAACATGAAAAAAACGGTTTTTGAAGGCGTTGCAACCGCCATTATCACTCCCCTGACCGCAACCGGTGTGGATTACGAAGCATTCGGCCGCCTGATCGATTGGCAAATCGCAAAAGGCGTGAACGCCATTGTTGCCGCGGGAACCACCGGCGAGGGATCGACCCTGACCGACGAAGAACACCGCGAGGTCTTGAAATTCTGCGTAGAGCGCGTGGCGGGTCGGGTACCGGTGATTGCCGGGACCGGGTCGAACGATACGGCATACGCGATCGAGCTGACCGAATACGCCTGCGAGATCGGCGCAGACGCCATGCTTTTGGTAACGCCCTACTACAACAAGGCAACGCAAAACGGCCTGATCGCCTCCTTTCGCGCCATTGCCGATGCCTCGACCAAGCCATGCATTCTTTACAACGTGCCAAGCCGCACCGGCTGCAATTTGCAACCCGCTACGGTTGCCGCGCTTGCCGAGCACCCCAACATTGTGGGCGTTAAGGAAGCATCCGGCAACATTTCGCAAATCGCGCAGGTCGCCGCGCTCTGCAAAGGAAAAATTGACATTTATTCCGGCAACGACGACCAGATCGTTCCCATTCTCGCACTGGGCGGAAAAGGTGTGATCTC
>JBGUNW010000013.1:0-29979 GCA_045117555.1 Eubacteriales bacterium | reverse complement strand
CGAGATCACCACCGGCGCCGTTCGCGAGCACCGCTACGAGATTCTGAAAGCGCAGGCCGATGAAAAGGGACTGGGGAAGGACGTAGAGTTTTATCTGCAATTTTTCCGCTACGGCTGCCCGCCGCACGGCGGCTTCGGCCTGGGCATTGACCGCCTGACCATGCTCTTCCTCGGGCTTTCCATTAAAGAGGCCGAGTTCCTGTTCCGCGGGCCCAACCGCTTAACGCCGTAAGTTTATGAAAGTGGAATTGCTCTCTCCCGCCGGCAATTTTGAAAAAATGCAGGCGGCCGTCCGTTTCGGGGCCGACGCGGTCTATCTCGCCGGCAAGTCCTTCGGAATGCGCTCGGCGGCGGATAATTTTACCGTGGAGGAGATCCGGCAGGCGGTGGAGTATGTTCACGCAAGGGGAAAGAAGCTGTATCTTACCGTTAACACCCTGCCGCACGAGGACGAATATCCCGCCCTGCGCCAGTTTCTTTCCGACCTTTCCGGCGCCGGCATTGACGCAATGATCGTTGCCGATCTCGGCACGTTTGCCACCGTGCGCGAGCTGTTGCCGGAAATGGAGATCCACGTTTCCACGCAAACCTCTATCGTTTCCTCGGCTGCGGCGAACGCCTATGCGGCAATGGGAGCGAAGCGGCTGGTGCTGGCGCGGGAATTAACGCTTGCCGAAATTTGCGCGATCCGTGAAAAACTGGACCCCTCCGTGGAGCTGGAAGTGTTTATCCACGGTTCCATGTGCATCTCTTACAGCGGTCGGTGTCTGCTTGCCAACGCCATGGGGGGCAGGGACGGCAACCGCGGCACCTGTACCCAACCCTGCCGCTGGAATTATAAACTGATTGAGGAAAAGCGCCCCGGCACGCCGCTGGGCATTGAGCAGAATGAGCTTGGAACCTTCATTATGTCCTCCAAGGATCTGTGCATGATCGAGCATATCCCGGAGCTGATGAAAAGCGGCGCCGTTTCGTTCAAAATCGAAGGGCGTATGAAAAGCGCCTATTACACCGCCGTGGTCACCAACGCCTACCGTATGGCGATCGACGCTTACCTGCGCGATCCCGAACGGTACCAATACGATCCCGCCTGGAAAACCGAATTGGAAAGCGTTTCCCACCGGGAGTACGGGACCGGGTTCTTCTTCTCCGAGCCCATGGACGAGCCGCAGGTGGTCAGCACTTGCGGATATCTGCGTGAAAAAGCATATTTTTCCACCGCTACCGAATATCATGGGGATGAAATGGAAGTTCTGCGCTCCTGCGGAATTTCCGAAACCAATGAAAACGGTCGGCTTTACCGGTTTATTCAGCGCAACAAGGTTGCCCTTGGCGACGCGGCCGAGCTGGTAACGCCGGGAAAGACCGGGCAGGCGTTTGCGGTAACCGAGCTTTACGCGCCGGACGGCAGTTCGCTTCCGGCAACGCCGCACCCCTCTATGATCTACTGGTGCCGCGTGCCCTTTGCGGTAGAGGAAGGCGACATTCTGCGCGCCGGCGTTGCGCGCGGGTTGGAGGTTCGACCGCCCGACTGTTGACCGTTTTCGGAAAGGATGCGTCCCGTGGCGGCAATCGAGTTTCTCAAAGCGGTTTTTTACGGCATTCTGGAAGGAATTACCGAGTGGCTGCCCGTCAGTTCCACCGGGCATTTGATCCTGCTTTCCGAGCGGCTGCCGTTCGCCTTTTGCGAAGACCCCGCCGTGCGGGAAGCTTTTTGGGAGCTTTTTGAGGTCGTCATCCAAATCGGAGCCGTTCTCGCGGTGGCGGTATTGTTTTTCGGGCGGTTGTTCCCGTTCGGCAAGAAGAATACCAAAACCGAAAAACAAGGCGCCGTTCGCCTGTGGGGCAGGGTACTGCTTGCCTCTTTGCCGGCGGCCGTCGTCGGCGTTCTCGGCGACAGGCTTTTGGAAAAGTTGACCGGGAAGGACTTTGACGGTTGGTTTTACAACGGCCCGGTGGTTGCCGCCGCGCTTATTCTATACGGCGTTGCGTTTCTCCTCTTGGAGCGGATGCGGAAAAAGCGGCCGCCGAAAATTGACTCCGTCGAGGGGGTCACATCCCGTGCCGCGTTCGGCATTGGATGTTTCCAGGTGCTTTCGCTCGTTCCGGGAACTTCGCGTTCCGGCTCCACGTTGCTGGGCGCCTGTCTTTTGGGCGTTTCGCGCGCTCCGGCGGCCGAGTTTTCCTTTTTTATGGCGGTGCCGGTCATGTTCGGCGCGGGCGCTGTCAAAACGGTCGGTTTTTTCCAAACCATGCGTGAAACGGGGCTTTCTCTCCCGCCCGTCGGTTGGCTTTTGCTGGCGGTGGGAACGGCGGTTTCGTTTTTGGTATCTTTGGTCGTTATCCGACTGCTCGTCAATTTTGTAAAAAAACATACGCTTGTGCCGTTCGGCGTTTACCGCATTTTGCTCGGCGCGGCGGTGATCGTTTGGTATTTGGTGAAATGATGAAAGAAAAAAAGTTGGCGGTGGCGTATCCCGTCATCGTGGAAGGGAAATACGATAAACTTCGCCTGGAATCGGTGATCGATGGTACCATTCTGACCACCGACGGCTTCGGCATTTTCAAAAAGGCCGAAAAGCAGGCGCTTTTCCGCACGCTTGCAAAGAAAACGCCGCTCATCGTTCTCACCGACAGCGACGGCGCCGGGAAAGTGATCCGCGGGCGTCTTTCCTCGCTCATCCCGCCCGAGCGATTGATCCAACTGTACGTTCCGCGCATTCCGGGGGTGGAAAAACGCAAAAGCGCTGCCTCGGCCGAGGGCGTACTCGGCGTTGAGGGTATGGAGCGCGAGCTTCTCTTCCGGCTGTTCGAGCCGTTTGCGGCAGGACAGGCGCCCGTCAAGCGGGCACAAATCACCAAAACCGATTTTTATCTGGACGGGCTGACGGGCGGCACCGAAAGCCGCCGCAAACGCGACGCGTTTGCCGCGTTGTTCGATCTGCCCGCGGGAATGACGCCGGGCGCTCTGCTCGCCGCCGTTCAAATCATTTGCACCAAAGAAGAATATCAAGCGGCGGCGGACAAGCTCAAAACCGAAGCCGCGGGAAAGGAGCGCGTATGAAAGCATTGTTCGGCCCCGGCGGAAACGGAGAATGGTTCTTCCGCGAGGGAATGAAATCCACCCTGCAAGCCCCCGGTTGGCTTGCCGAAAAGGGATTGGACGCCTACGAATACGAGGCGGGCAACGGCGTTGCCGGCAGCGAGACCACGCTTGCCGCCATTGGCAAAAAGGCAAAGGAACACGGCATTCAAATGTCCATTCACGCGCCCTATTTCATTTCGCTTTCGGGCGTAGAGGAGGAAAAACGCCTGAAAAGCATCGAGTACATCCAAAAATCGCTCTGGGCGGCGGAACTGCTCGGGGCGGACACGGTAGTTATTCACAGCGGCAGCGCCGCAAAAATTTCGCGTGAGGAAGCCATGCGCCTCTCGCGCGACACGCTGGAAAAATTTGCCGCCGCGGTGGGGGATGCTCCCTGCGCCGCCCTCGGCATTGAAACCATGGGAAAAATCAACCAGTTGGGAACGCTGGAAGAGGTGCTGGAACAGTGCAAAACCGCACCCATCTATGCCCCGGTGGTGGATTTCGGGCATCTGAATGCCCGCGCGCTCGGCGGCGCGTTCGCAACCGCCGATGATTACCGCCGCGTATTTGATACCATTGCCACAACGCTCGGCGACAGATACGCGCGCAATTTGCATTGTCATTTTTCCAAAATCGAATACACCGCGGCAGGAGAGAAAAAGCACCTTACCTTTGCGGATACAGTCTTCGGCCCGGCGTTTGAGCCGCTTGCCGAGGCTATCGTGCGCGAAGGGGTTGTGCCTCGCATTATCTGCGAATCCGCCGGAACACAGGCCGAGGACGCGCTGTTTATGAAGCAAACCTATCTTGCCGCTCTTGAAAAGCAGAACTGATAAAAAAGGATTTTTCCATGAATGATTTAAGCAATTCCTATCTTGCCGCAAAGCGCGTGCTGTTCGAGCGCGCCTATGCGTCTTTGAACGATCGCCAGCGCGAAGCGGTGTTCACCGTTAACGGCCCGCTTTTGGTGCTTGCCGGGGCGGGGAGCGGGAAAACCACCGTTCTCGTGCGCCGCATCGCGTTTCTGATCCGTTACGGCAACGCCTATTTCAGCGAGCGCGTTCCGGTCGACCTTACAAGCGAGCGGGTGGAAGCCCTGCGCGCCGCGCAGTCAGTCCCGGTTGAAGAACTGCACCCCTTGCTTTTGCAGTTTGCCGAAATGCCGTGCGACCCCTACCGCGTGCTTGCCATCACTTTTACCAACAAGGCCGCCGGCGAGATCAAATCGCGCCTTGCCGACTTGTTTCCCGAGGACCCGGAGGCGGCGGGCGAGATCTGGGCAGGCACCTTCCATTCGGTCTGCGTTCGCATTCTGCGCCGCCACGGGGAGCTTTTGGGGTATCGCCCCAACTTTACCATTTACGATACCGACGACTCGAAAAAATCCATGCAGGAGGCCATGAGCCGCTGCCGGATCGACGAAAAGCTCCTGCCCGTCAAAGGGGTCATGAACATGATCAGCCGGGCAAAGGACCGACTGGTTACGCCCGAGGAATTTTCGCTGGAATCGCAGGATGATTTTCGCCTCAAACAGGTGGCGCGTATCTATGCCGCCTACCAGGATATCCTGCGCGAATCCAACGCGCTGGATTTTGACGATCTGATCATGCAAACGGTGAAACTGCTGCAAAACCATGCGGACGTGCGCGAGGCATACCAACGGAGGTTCAAGTATGTTTGCGTGGACGAATATCAGGATACCAACCCGGCGCAGTTTGAATTGACGCGCCTGCTTGCCGGCGGATACGGCAACCTGATGGTGGTGGGCGACGACGACCAGAGCATTTACAAATTTCGCGGCGCCACCATTGAGAACATTCTTTCCTTCGATCGCGCGTTTTCCGGCGCAAAGGTCGTCAAATTGGAGCAGAACTACCGCTCCACGCAAAATATTCTGGACGCGGCCAACGCCGTGATCGCCAGGAACGAAAGCCGGATGGGCAAAACGCTCTGGACGGCCGAAGGCAGGGGTGAAAAGATCCGCGCCATTCTTTGCGACGACCAGAATGAGGAATCCCGCCGCGTGGTGGAGCTGGTCACCTCCAAGGTGGCGCGCGGCGAAGCGCATTACCGCGATTTCGCGGTCCTGTACCGCATGAACGCGCAATCGCAAAACCTGGAAAAGGCGTTTGCGCGCAGCGCGATCCCTTACCGCATTCTGGGCGGCACGCGCTTTGCCGACCGCGAGGAGATCCGCGACGCCATTGCCTATTTACAGCTTATTTACAACCACAACGATAATCTTCGCCTTTCCCGCATTCTCAACAAACCGGCGCGCAAAATCGGCGCAAAATCGGCCGAGGCCATCGGGCTGATCGCGGCCGAGGTGGGTTGTTCGCAGTTCGACGTGATCGACCACGCCGCCGAGTTTGAGGCGCTCGGAAACGCGAAAGGCGCGCTGGAAGCGTTCGCGGCGATCATTCATCAGCTCACAGCCGAGGCCGAAACACTCCCGCTGGACGTTTTCTACGACCGCGTGCTGGATCTGACCGGCTACCGCCAAATGTGGATCGCCAAAGGGGATTCCGAAGCCGAGCGGCTGGAAAACCTGGATGAATTGAAATCGCAGATCATCGAATATATGCGGGAGAACGAAACCCCCACGCTGGGCGGCTTTTTGGAAGAAGTTGCGCTGGTTGCCGACGTTGACCGCTACGACGAAAACGCCGACGCCGTGGTGCTGATGACCGTTCACAGTGCCAAGGGGTTGGAATTTCCCGTGGTCATTCTGCCGGGAATGGAGGAGGGCATTTTCCCCGGCCAGCAGTCGATCGACGGCGGCACCGCCGAATTGGAGGAGGAGCGCCGGCTTGCCTACGTCGCGCTCACGCGTGCGAAAAAAGAGCTTTACCTTTTATATACATCCATGCGCCTGCTCTACGGCCGAACCTGTATTAATCCCGAATCGCGCTTTCTCAAAGAGATCCCGCAGGAACTTATTGAGCGAAGAAGCCCGCCGAAACGCTCCGCGGGGCGGGATACCGGCTACCGCGTCTGGGATACCGGGTATTCCTCGCCAACGAGGGGAAAAACCTACTATCACGACGATACCTACCGCCCGGAAAAGCCGGACGTTCCCCAAAAAAAGCCGACCCCGGTTGTTCTTGCGGCGGGGGATCGCGTTAGGCACGCAACCTTCGGCGAAGGGGAAATCCTTTCGGTCAAGCCCATGGGCGCCGACTATCTTTACGAAATTGCTTTTGACCGCACGGGAACCAAAAAACTGATGGCTTCCTATGCGAGATTAACCAAACTGTAAACCAACAAGGAGGATCAAAAAAATGAAAAAACGGATTTTGGTGTTCCTGCTCTGCCTTTCCATGGTGTTCACCCCGGTGCTTGCAACTGCCTGCGCCGCGAAAGAAACGCCCGTTCCGGCACCGGCGGAACAGAACAACGACCCCACACAATCCGACCAACCGCGCAAGGAAGAAACGCCGGACGATCCTACGCCGGAAGACCCCACACCGGATGATCCCATGCCGGAAGATCCCACGCCGGACGATCCTACGCCGGAAGATCCTACGCCGGAAGACCCCACACCGAAAGATCCCACGCCGGATGACCCCATGCCGGAAGATCCCACACCGACCGATCAGGAGCGGTATCAAAAGCTCGGGCAAGCAACCCAAAATACCGTTCAGGCAGTTCAAACAGCCGGGTTTGAGTCCGCGTTCTCGCAGGCATGGGAAAACGCAATGGGGCAGGGGTCCGTTGCGCTTTCGGTCGTCGGCAACCCCGCGGCGGAAACGCCTCAAACCGACCTGTACGCCAAACTTTGGGCGCACGGAACGTCGGGCGCTTTGGATCTGCTGATCGGCAAAAATGACGCTGCCGTTTGGTACGATCTTTCAAGCAACGTTGCTTTTCGGAGCGAAGCGTTGCTCGGCGGCGCCTACGGGGTGAATACGCAAGCGCTTTTCTTCCTGCTCTTGCAGGCGATTCCGCCCGAGGTCTTGGAAAACGAGCAAATGGCCCAGGCACTTTCCGCCGTTGTTGCCATGCTGATGAGCGGAAACGGGCTTTCCTTTGACGATTCCGATACGGATGCCCCCGATGCAGATCCGGGTGACGCGACCGCGTCTTTCATTGAAGACCTGATTGCTTATGCGGAAGAGAATTTTGAAATTGCCGAAAGTCAGGAGCAAACCACTTCGCTCGGCAAAAAAGTTGCCGGCACCCGGTTTACGCTCTCCCTGTCGGAGGACGATCTTTCTATGTTGATCGACCCGCTCTACACCGTTCTGGAAAAAGCCGAGGAGATCAAACCAATGCTTAAAATGGTCTACCCGTATCTGCTTCAAGCGTTGGAAACCCTCAAAAAATCCCCGTTTGGTGCGTCTGTTGCCGGGGTGGAGCTCCCCGCCGATTTTGATGACCTGATCAAAGTTTCTCCCGCGGAATTGACCGTTCTGCTCGATTTGGTAAAGAACGTTCTTTCCAAGGTTACCGGCGATATTTCGGTCTTTTTGAACGATGAGGATTTGATCGTTCGCGTAGAGGTCGCCGTTCGGATCCAGGAAATTCCCATCACCGTCGTGCTCGAACTGGGTGACGAGCCCGGCAACGGAAGCGGCGAGTTTGCCCTTTCCGTCAAGCTTCCGATTTTTGGCAACCTGGTCGGCTTTTCCAACCGCAAAACGGCAACCGGGCGGAAAATCGCTTTTGAGTATAACGGGTATGTCATTCCCAACGCGAACCTTTTGAGCGTTGCTTGCGAGATAAACATTCCGGAAACATACGGTACCACCGCGTTTCAACTGACGGTTATGAAAAAAGGGGAAGGCGGTTTGCCCGAAACTGAAAAGACCGTTGCAAGCTTTGACTGCCGGGAAGAAGACGGTTCGACGATCATTTCCGGCTTCACGCTGGTGAAAAACGATAAAGCCGAACCGCTGCCAACCGTTCAAATCACCATTTGCGAGAACGACGATACACTCCCCGAAACCCCGGAATATACCGATATTTCCACCATGACCGCCGAGGAGCGCGAGGCACTTTGGGCGCAAATTCAAGCCGGAATTGCCGCGCTTTTTGCAACGGAGCAGACTCCCGAAGAAGATGAATAAACAACAAAAAAGAGAACGCATGGCGCAAATTGCGGAGCTTTTGGAAAAACGCTATCCCGAAGCGCTTTGCGCGCTGGAATGGGACGGCCAGCCATGGAAACTGTTGGTCATGGGTCGGCTTTCGGCGCAGTGTACCGACGCGCGCGTCAATCTTGTTTGCCGCGAGCTGTTTGCCCGCTTTCCAACGGCCAAAGCGCTCGGGGAAGGGGAACTTGCCGAGATTGAGGCGATCGTTCGTCCGTGCGGGCTGTATCACGTCAAAGCGCAGAATATCAAGGACGCCTGCCGGATGCTGGCCGAAGATTACGGCGGCGTTCTTCCGGACAATATGCAAGAACTGCTTAAATTTCCCGGCGTTGGGCGCAAGGTGGCAAACCTGCTCCTCGGCGACGTTTATCACATCGGCGGAACAGTAGCCGACACGCATTGCATTCGCATTTGCGGGCGTTTCGGTATGTACCCGGAAACGCTCAAAGACCCCGTGCGCGTGGAGAGGATCATGGATGAACTTCTGCCGCCGGAGTTGCGGAGTGATTTCTGCCATCGGATCGTGCAGTTCGGGCGCGACGTTTGCACGGCGCGCGGGCCGAAGTGCGCCGAATGTGAGCTTTGTGACCTTTGCGATCATCATTTGAAAAAATGAAAAAAGAAGAGGCGAGCCCTGCGGCCCGCCTCTTCTTTGCGCTTGGATCATTTATATTTGCGTTTTCTTGCTGCTTCGGATTTCTTCTTGCGTTTTACGCTCGGTTTTTCGTAATGCTCTCTTTTGCGGAGTTCCGCGAGAACGCCGGAACGGGCGGTTGCACGCTTAAAGCGACGAAGAGCGCTATCCAAGGATTCGCCTTCCTTCACTCGAATTTCTGCCATTTTTCTCCCCCCCTTCACGGTGCCGAACGATCGGATCGCACACCTATCGGCGCGATACCTTTGCAATTATACACGATTTTTTCTCTTCTGTCAAGAGCTTTTTTTCTTTTTTTGAAAAAACTGTGTAATTCCGCCTGTAAGCATGACCAAAAGGGTTGACTTTTTTCTTTCTCCCGTCTATAATAATTTATGAAACAAAATAAGATTTTTCCGGGGGAAGACTTATGAAAAAAATCTATTTTTCTAAAACCGGCAACCAATTCAAAGCAAACCTGCATTGCCACACCATCTATTCCGACGGTGTTCTCACGCCCGAGGAAGTGAAAAAAATCTATCGGGAAAAGGGCTATCAAATCGTTGCCTACACCGATCACAACGTCATGTACGACCACTCTGACCTGAACGACGAAAACTTCCTTGCCATGATCGGTTCGGAAATTGACGTTTACAAGCCGGACGGCTACCCGAAAGAGGCGTGTTACCATATCAATTTCTATCCGCGCGCGTCCGGGCAAACCGCCATTCCGTGCTATAACCCCAGGCATATCCGCCACGGGAAACTGATTGAGGAGCTGCGCCGCACGCAGGCGCATATCGGCGGCGAGGATTTTGTCCGTACCTATGAAAATATGCCACAGGTCATCAACGCGTATGCGGAGGCGGGCTATATTGCGCAAATCAACCACCCCGTTTGGTCGCTGCAAACGGCAAGGGATTATCTTCCCTTGAAAAACGTGACGCTTTTGGAAATTTACAACCACGGCAATTTCGTTTCCGGGTATGATGAATTTGATACCCAGCTTTGGGATGAGCTCTTGCGTGCCGGTGTGCACTGGGTGGCAACCTCCTCGGACGACAATCACAACGAGGCCCCGCTGGATTCTCATTGGAGCGATTCGTTCGGCGGCTTTACCGTGATTCAGGCAGAAAAACTGACGCAGGAAGCGGTGGTCAAGGCGCTGGAAGAGGGCAAATGCTACGCCTCCACCGGCCCGTTGTTCCAACACATTGAAATGGAGGACGGCAAACTGCGCGTGGAGTGTTCCCCGGTTAGAAAAATCATGGTCAATACCGGCGGGCGCAAGGGCTTTGCCGCCTACCCGCAAAAAGGGCAGGATACGCTTACGAGTGCCGAATTTGATCTTTCCAACCTGGTGGAAGGCGTTTACGCCCGCATTACCCTGATCGACGCCGAGGGCAACCGCGCCTGGTCACAACCCATTTTTGATTACAGAAACTGAAAAGATACCCCCAAAAAAAGATCTCGGAAGGGAGGAGCTATGGAACAAATCGCACGGCGCATGCTGCAAATGTTGAAAAGCGAGCTGACGGGAGAACCGTTATCCGCGGGCTTTTCCGATGGGATGACCGAAGAGGATTGGAACCGGCTCCTCTCTCTTTCCCAACACCACGACGTTGCGCACCTTTTGGGCGACTTGATCACGCGGGATGATCTGCCCGTACCCGAAGAGCCGGAAAAAGCGTTTAACAAAGCTTTTTGTCAAGCGGTTCTGCGCGCGCAGTTGTTTGAAACGGAGCTTGAACGGCTTTCATCCGCCTTTCAAAAGGCGCAAATCCCGTTTCTTCCGCTCAAAGGCGCGGTGATTCGCCGCCTGTATCCCGAACCGTGGATGCGCACCAGCTGCGATATTGATATTTTGATCCATAAAGAGGATATCAAACGCGCAAAAGAGCTTTTGATGAAGGATTTGAACTATCGGTTTGAAAAGCAGGCGTATCACGAGCTTTCCCTGTATTCGCCGTCGGGGGTTCATCTGGAACTCCACTTTACCATTGAGGAGCATACCGAAACGCTGGATCGCGTTCTGAAAAAGAGCTGGGAATATGCCGAGCAGGTTGAAGATGGTTCTTGTTGCTATCGCTTTCAGACCGCGTTTCTCGTTTTTCATTCGGTTGCCCATGCCGCCTACCATTTCAAGGGCGGCGGGTGCGGCGCTCGCCCGCTGATCGATCAATTCCTTTTGGAGCAAAAGGTGAACTATGACCGCACGGTTTATGAAGATTTGATCGAAAAATCGGGTTTGAAAACATTTGAAGCGCAGTTCACCCGCTTGTGGCGGGTGTGGTTTTCGGGGGAAGAACACGACGATCTGACGCGCCGGATGGAGGCCTACATTCTTTCGGCGGGCGTTTACGGCAGTTTGGAAAATCGCGAAACCATCCGTATTGTCAAGCGGGGAAGATTCGGCAATTTCCTCAACCGGATCTGGATGCCGTATGAATCGTTGATCATCAAGTACCCGAGTTTGAAAGGCAAGCGGATCTTGCAGCCGCTTTATGAGATCCGCCGTTGGTTTACTCTTTTTAAAAAAGGAAAAATGAAAACCATCCGCAAAGAGGTCAAAACCAATTTCGGCGTTGAGCCCGAACAAAAAGAGCAGATCAAGTCGCTGTTGAGCGATCTGGACCTGCCCGCATAAGAAAAGCCGCCCACCGGGCGGCTTTTCTTATGGAACCCCTTAATAGTTTTCGCAGTTGATCTCAAAATAGGATTGCGGATGCGCGCAGGTGGGGCAAATTTCGGGCGCTTTTTCACCAACCACAATGTGTCCGCAGTTGCGGCATTCCCAAACCTTTACGCTGCTCTTTGCAAACACCTGCGCCGTTTCAATGTTTTTGAGCAGGGCGCGGTAGCGTTCCTCGTGGTGCTTTTCAATGGCGGCCACCAACCGGAATTTTTCGGCCAGTTCGGAAAAACCCTCTTCCTCGGCGGTTTTTGCGAACCCTTCGTACATATCGGTCCATTCATAGTTTTCGCCGTTTGCGGCGGCGGCAAGGTTTTCCGCCGTATCGCCAATGCCGTTCAGCTCTTTGAACCAGAGCTTTGCGTGTTCTTTCTCATTTTCGGCGGTTTTCAAAAAGAGGGCGGCAATTTGTTCAAAGCCCTCCTTTTTCGCTTTGGAGGCGAAATAAGTATATTTATTGCGCGCCTGGGATTCGCCTGCAAAAGCGGCTTCCAGGTTCTTTTCGGTTTTCGTTCCTGCATATTTGTTGCTCATTGTTTTTTCCTCCTTTTTTCGGGAATTTTCCCCGTGTTTTCATTTTATCATAGTTTGTATAAAAATGCAAGAAAAAAACAAAAAATTTCTTGCAATCGTCAAAAAGATATGTTAAAATAACCTTATTAAATATAAATCTATAAAAAGGCGGAAAAAGGAGATCGGAATGGAAGCAAAAACCATCATCATTACCGGCGCCAGCGACGGGATCGGTGCGGCTTCGGCGCGGCAGTTAAAGGCACTGGGGCATCGGGTCGTCATCGTCGGCCGCTCGCCCGAAAAAGCCGCGCGCGTCGCCAAGGAGCTGGACGCACCCTGTCATCTTGCCGATTACAGTCGTCTTTCGGATGTGGCGCGCCTTGCGGAGGAGCTGAAACAATATCCGAAAATCGACGTTCTTTGCAACAACGCCGGCGGGGCGCAAAACAAGCGTGTTTTGACCGAAGACGGATTTGAACGCACTTTTCAGATCAATTTGCTGGGCGGATTTTTGCTGACGAACCTGCTTTTGGAAAAACTTTGCGAAAGCCGCGCCACGGTGATTCAAACATCCAGCATCGCCGCCAATCTGTTCGGCTCGAACTTCAATATTGACGATTTGCAAAACGAGCGGGATTATCGGGCGTTTGACGCTTACGGCGCCGCAAAGTTGGAGGATATTCTTTTCACGCGGGAGCTGCAACGGCGGTACGGAGAAAAGGGAATTTCCGCCGTGGCGTTCGAGCCGGGGGTGGTACGCACCAATTTCGCCTCGGAATCTACGCCGTTCGTGAAATTCATGTACCATTCTCCTCTCAAATATTTGTTTACCATTTCGCCGAAAAGGAGTGCCGAACGGCTCACTTTTCTTGCCGCCGGAACGCCGGGCGCGGATTTTCTTCCCGGCGAGGTATACAGCGGCAAAAAAACGATGAAACTAAAATTCAAGGATCCCGAAGGGGTCGTTGCCCGAAAACTTTGGGACGCCTGCCTGGAAATGACGGGAAAATATCTTTGAATAAGGAGAAAAAATCATGTTTGAGTACAAAGTGGAAACCTACAAAATCAAAAACGCCGCCGAGGAAATGAATCGCCTTGCCGCCGAGGGTTGGCGCGTGCTTGCCGTTTCGCCCAACGTGGCGTCCGGATTCGGTATCGTCGTCACCTATGAACGAAAAATCGGAGAATGATCCGATTTTTACATACGAAAGGATCAATACAATGGACGCAATGATTACAAAGCGGAACGAATTGCTTGCCGCAAAGGTCATTCGCGGGCTGGAATCCCGCAATATGAGCGGCTATTATGCGGCAACCAAAGAGCAGGCGCTGGCAAAAGCGCTGGAACTCATCGGCAAAGGCAGCTCGGTGGCAATGGGCGGCTGTATGACGGCAAAGGAGATCGGCCTTACGGACGCGGTGAAAAACGGAGACTATCGGTTTATCGACCGCGCCGCCATTGCCGACCCTCGCGAGGCCCTGCTTGCCTCCTATGACGCCGACGTATTTCTCTCCGGTGCCAATGCCATGACCGAGGACGGTGTGATCGTCAATATTGACGGAAACGCAAACCGCGTGTCCGCCATTGCCCAAGGGCCGAAAAAGGTGATTTTTCTGGTGGGCATGAACAAAATTTGTGCCGACGCGGACAGCGCCGTGAAGCGCGCCCGCAACGTTGCCGCGCCGGTGAACGCCCAGCGGTTCGGGCTCTCCACCCCTTGCGCCAAAACCGGCGCCTGCGCCGATTGCAAATCGCCCGACACCATCTGCTGTCAATTTCTCATCACGCGCTACTCCCGTCATCCCGGCCGTATCCACGTGATCCTGATCAACGATACGCTCGGATTCTGAAATTCGTGATCCGCATTTTCAAGAAAGGAGGATGACCGATGTTTGAAATCGATGCTCTTTCCAAAAAGGACAAGTCGTTTTTGGGAAAACAGGGGATCCCCATAAATCAAATCGAGCTTTGTGCGCGCGCCGACCGCGACCGCGAACAAGCCCCCGCCTCGGTCCTGCTCCTTGCAACCGGGCAAACGCTTTATTTGGCGGATTCCGAAAAGGGAACTTTGGAAAGCTATCCGCTTTCCGCGCTTTTGTGGGTGCGGGTGGAGGAGCAGCTTTCCACCGGCAGACTGGTCGCCGAGGATGCGCGCGGCGTGTTTCTTTTAACCGCTTTTACCAACTTTTGCAAAGATTCCATGCTTCTGTTTGCCAAGTACATCAGCGTTTTAATGAAGGACGAGCCCATTCAGGTGGACGAAAAAGACCTGCCCGAAGCCAAACGTTGTCCCAAATGCGGCAACCGCTACCCCGACCCCGACCGCCGCGTTTGTCCGCATTGTATGAAGCAGGGAACGTCTTTCAAGCGCTTTTCGGTTTTTCTGTTCCGTTATCGGCGCGATCTGGTATTCACGTTTCTTTCCCTCGTGGTGCTCACGGCAATGAGCATTCTCGCCCCCTACATTTCCGCGGGATTTTTCTATGATGAAGTGATTGACGAGAACGGTCGTTTCTATCGGCAAATCCTTTTGGTTCTGGGAATGTTGGTTGCAACTAAACTGTTGCAAATGGGCGCTACCATGATCAATAACTGGGTCACCTCCAAGGTTGCCGCCAAAATGGTTTTTGACCTGAAAAAAACCATTTTTACCGCCATTGAACGGCTGTCGCTCGGCTTTTTCACTGCGCGGCAGACCGGCGGATTGATGACGCAGGTCAACGAAGATTCCAACCGTATTTACGGCTTTTTCTGTGATACGTTGCCTTATTTTATCATCAACATCGTGCAAATCGCGGTGCTTACGGTACTCATGTTCCTTTTGCAGCCGTTCCTTGCGCTCATTTCCGTGGGGGTAATCATTCCCACCTTTTATCTGATCCGGCGGGGAATGTTTCGCAGTATCAAAACGCTTTACGCGCGTCCCTATTCCGATTCCCGCGCACTTGGCGGGTTTCTTGCCGACGTTCTTTCGGGAATGCGGGTCGTTAAGGCCTTTGCCGGGGAAAAGGACGAGATCGACCGGTTTTCCACGCGCAACCGCGCGCTGGCGGGGAGCGAAAAAAAAGCGCAGGTTTTCAACAGCTACGCATGGACGCTCCTTGGGCTGATCCCTCTTGCCGGTACAATGCTGGTGTGGGGATTTGGCGGTTGGATGGTGATGACGGGGAACGGCGGAATGACTTACGGAAAGCTACTCACCTTTATTGCCTACATGGGCATGATCTACGCGCCGCTCAACTTTTTTTCCAATATGATGACCCGTGCCGCAGATTGCAGCAACGCCCTCCAACGCCTGTTTGAAATTATGGACGCTCAACCCGAAGTCCGCGAGGCGGAGCACCCGGTGGAGCTGGGAGACCACATTGAAAAAATTGAGTTTGACGACGTTTGCTTTTCCTACGTCAAGGGCCGACGGATCATTGACCACGTCAGCTTTTCGATCGACGAGGGAAGCGTTCTCGGCATCGTAGGACATACTGGTGCCGGCAAAAGCACCATTGCCAATCTGCTCATGCGGCTTTATGATACCGAAAGCGGCGACGTCCGCATCGGCGGACATTCGGTGCGGGAGCTTTCCTTCCGGTCCCTTTATCAAAATATTGCAATCGTATCCCAGGAAACCTATCTGTTTATGGGAACGATTCTGGATAATATTCGCTACGCCAAGCCGGAAGCCGATTTTGCCGAGGTGGTGGAGGCGGCCAAATGCGCCGGTGCGCACGAGTTCATCATGCGAATGCCCGACGGATACCACACCCGGATCGGCGCCGGGTTTCAGGAGCTTTCGGGCGGCGAGCGCCAGCGCGTTTCCATTGCCCGCGCCATTCTGAAAAATCCGAAAATTCTGATTCTGGACGAAGCCACCGCCGCCATGGATACCGCCACCGAGCGGAAGATCCAGCACGCGCTTTCCGAGCTGGTCAAAGGGAAAACCACCATTATGATCGCGCACCGGCTTTCTACCTTGCGGGATGCCGATCGGCTGCTGGTAATCGAGCGCGGTAAAGTTGCCGAGGAGGGCACGCACGCCGAGCTTTTGGCGAAAGAGGACGGTATTTATAAAAAGCTTTACACCTTGCAGGAAGAGGCGCTCAAAGACGCCGGCATTCTGGAAGAGGACTGATTTTGAAAGGGAGAGAACAGCAAATGGAAACAGCAATGCAAACGCCGGAGCAAGACCTGACCCAAACCGTTTGGTTAACGCCCGAAAACGCTTCTTTTTCCCGCAAAAACGGCCTGCTTTGGCTTACTTACGGCGGCAATGAACTGCGCGTGACCCTGCGCCGGAATTTTCCATTAGAGGAGCTTTGGAGTTTCCTTTCGGTTTTGAACGACAGGGAAGAGGAAGTGGGCATGATCCGCGATCTTTCGCAGTTCGGGCCTGCGGAGAACGACCTTTTGCGCAGCGAGCTGGAACGCCGCTATTACGCGCCGGTCATTTTGAAGATCCTTTCGCTCAAAGAGCGGTTCGGCTTTTCCTATTGGAAGGTGGAAACCGCCGAGGGCAAAATGGAGTTTACCCTGCGCGATACCTATAAAAGCTTGATGCGGCTGGGCGGCAAGCGTGTTTTCGTACTTGACGTAGACGGCAATCGGTTCGTCATTCCCGACGTGAGTGCGCTGGATCGCAAGAGCTATCGGAAAATCGAGCTGTATCTGTGAGGGCGGGTATGAAGAAAAAAGGAAAGCCGGGTCGCCGGCAATCGGAAGCGCAATCATTTTCCCCGCCGCTTTCGCAGGGGGAGATCGCCCGTCTGAAAACCACGCTTGACCCCGTAGAGCCGGATCGACTTGTCAACGGCGCGGTCATTTGCACCGAAACGGGCATTTCCGTTTTGCGGGAAGGGGTCAAAGAAAAAGAATTTCCGCTCTCGGTGCTTGCCGCTGTACGGGTAGAGCCGGGGGTGGGATGCGTTTTTTTGGAATATGAACTGAAAAACGGGGAGCGCGGTGTGCTTGCCCGTTCGGACGCGCACGCAAAGGAGGAGTATTCCCGGTTTGCAAATCAGGTCAACGCCTTCCTTCGGGGAACTTTAAAAAAGGAGCCGGAGGACGCCCGCGCCGCCCGAAAAGGGCGCAAACTTTCGGTTCGCAGCGCGATCAAACGCCTGTTTATTACGGCGCGCCCGGAGTGGAAATTTTTTCTGATTATTTTTTTGTTGTTCGTGCTTGCAACCGGCATTGGGGTTGTGCTTCCTTATCTCAACCGTCGGCTGACCGATAACTATATTCTGAAAGGGAGCGGCAACGAGCTTTTATACGGCTTGATCGGAATGGCGGCGGCCATTTTCGGCGTGTATGTTTTGCGCGCCCTTGTTTGGGTGGCGCGGGGCATTCTTGTTGCCATTGCCGGCAACCGGCTGGTGGTTCGGCTGCGTGATATTGTTTTTCGCAAAATACAGTCGCTTTCCATTGCCGGTATTTCGCAAAACACCACCGGCGAACTGATGAAGCGCGTGACCGGCGACACCAACCAGATCCGCAGTTTTTTGGTCGATCAAATGCCCCCGATTTTGGAGCAGGTGTTGCTTCTTGTTATCATTTCGGCAATTCTGTTCTTTTACGATTGGCGGCTGGCGCTCTTTATTCTGATCCCCGCGCCCTTCGTTGTATTTGCCATGCGTTCTTTCTGGAATTTCATGCACGGTCTGTTCCGCCGTCGCCGCGAACTCAACGCGCAGGGAAGCGCCATTCTGCACGATACCTTTTCGGGCATTCGCGTGGTCAAGTCCTACGGCATGGAAAAAAGAGAGGAGGAACGCTTCGTTGCCATGGCGGCAAAGGAGCGCGACGCTCAACTGCGGCAGGAGAAAATTTGGGCGGTGCTGATGCCCGCGCTCAATTTTCTTGTCGGCGCCGGCGAGTTCATTCTGCTCTATTTTGTGGGCAACCGTATGTTGGAAGGCACCATGACAGCCGGGGAAATGGCGCAGTTTTCGGCCTATTCCGGCATGATCTACGCTCCGCTGAATATGTTAATGCGCCTGCCCCAACAGCTCATGGCGGCAACAACCTCTGTTTCCCGCGTTTACGATCTGTTGGATCAGCCCGAAGAAATTGTTGACAGCAAGCTGCCGCAAAGCCCTTCCTGGGAAGGGAATATCACCTTGGAAAATATTCGCTTCGGCTATTCCGGAACGGAGGACGTTCTGCGCGACGTGGATCTGCAAATCAAGTCCGGTGAATTCATCGGCCTTGTCGGGCGTTCGGGCGCCGGAAAGACGACGTTGATCAACCTGATCATGCGAATGTATGACGTTCAGGAAGGCAGAATTCTGATTGACGGCGTGGATATCCGCGATATTTCGCAGGAGGAGCTGCGCTCGCATATCGGCGTTGTGTTGCAGGAAAACTTCCTGTTTTCGGGCAGTGTGGCGCAGAATATTGCCTACGCAAAGCCGGGCGCGAGCCGCGAGGAGATCATTCGCGCCGCGAAGCTTGCGGGCGCGCACGAGTTTATCGTTCGGTTGCCGGACGGCTACAATACTTATATCGGTGAAAAGGGGCATACGCTTTCGGGCGGCGAGCGCCAGCGCATTTCCATTGCGCGCGCACTGCTGCCCGATCCGAGGATCATCATTCTGGACGAGGCCACTTCCTCGCTGGATACCGAAACCGAGCGGTCTATTCAGGAGTCGCTTAAAGTCCTTTGTCGGGGCAGGACCACCATTGCCATTGCGCACCGGCTTTCCACGCTGCGCAACGCAACGCGGCTGGTGGTTTTGGATCACGAAACGATCGCCGAGCAGGGAACGCACGAGGAGCTGATGGAAAAGGGCGGCATTTATTGCAACCTGGTGCTTTCCCAACGGGAAATGTCCAAACTGTCGAATTAAAAATAAAGAAGGGAGCAAATTTGCAAAGCAATTTGCTCCCTTTTTTTATTTCTGCTCGCCGTAAACCTGAAAATACGCCTGTTTGTAACCGCAAACAGGGCAGGTTTCGGGCGCGCTTTCGCCCTTATGCAGGTGTCCGCAGCTGCGGCATTGCCAAACCGTTTCGCTCTTCTTTTGAAAAACTTCGCCATTTTTCAGCGTTTCCAAAAGGGCGCGGTAGCATTCCTCGTGCTGTTTTTCAATTTCGCCAACCAGGCGGAATTTTTCGGCAAGCTCGGTAAAACCGTCCTTTTCGGCAATTTCGGCAAAGTTTTTATACATTTCCTGCCATTCGTATCCTTCGCCCTCGGCCGCGGCAGTCAGATTCTTTTCCGTGGTGGGATTGCCGCCAAGCTCTTTAAACCACATTTCGGCGTGTTCGCGCTCGTTATCGGCAATTTTCAAAAAGATGTCGGCAATTTGCTCATACCCCTCGGTTTTTGCCTTATAGGAGTAAAAAGTGTACTTGTTGCGCGCCTGCGATTCGGCGGCAAACGCCGCCAGAAGGACCTGCTCGGTTTCGGTGCCCGCGTAGGTGTTTGCCGGAATCGAAACGGTTTTCCCGGTCTGCCGGTAAACGTTGAACACCACGTCCTCCCCCATGGGAATTTCGGATTTTGTTCCTTTTTGTTTCATTTCTTCCATAAAAAACGCTCTCCTTTTTCGGTTTTCATCATAAAAATGATGTATTTCCAAAAAGGAGAGCGTTTTTATGTGTCGGACTGTGAAATCAAAGCAGCGCGAGCAGTTCTTCCTTGGGGCAAACGCCAACCGAGGTGTTGGTCACCTCGCCGTTTTTGAACACCATTACCGTGGGAATGCTCGAAATGCCGAAGCGCGCGGCAAGCTCGCCCTCTTCGTCAACGTTCACTTTTCCAACCTTGACCTTGCCTTCCAGTTCCTCGGCAATTTCGGCAATTACCGGGCCGAGCATACGGCAGGGGCCGCACCAGGTAGCCCAAAAGTCTACCAGTACAGGGATCTGGGAGCCGAGTACTTCTTCTTCAAAATTATCAACCGTGATTTTGATTTCCGCCATAATTTGTTACTCCTTTCCGCATTTAAACTGCAATTTCATTTTACCATATCTTTCCCGATTTGTCAAGGATTTATGCGCCCGGATTGTGTTTTTTGAAAATTGGAAATTGTATAAAAGATCTCGGCTCCAATCACCGCGCGGGGAATGCCGTCCTTGCCGAAAATCAATTTGGTGCCGTCGGCGTAGGTCAGCGTTTGCTCGCCGTTCTCCTCCTCCACGGTTGTGAGTTCCGCGGGGGAGAGGAGCAGATCCAGCGGTGCGAGAAATCCGGCGGCGTCGGAAACGTTTTCCGCCGAAAAGTCGGCTTGACCGATAGAAATTTTACCGTTCGTTTCGGTAACAATCAGACCGGCAAGCGCCTCGGGCGCGGTATAGCGAATGGTGCGCTCGGTATTTGAGGCGGCAATTTCGGCGCGGAAAGCAAGTTCCCCGCGCGTCCCCTCGATCACGGCCGAAAAGGGAAGCGGGCATTGCCCCTCCCGGTTGTTTTTTGTTTGACTGCAAGAGGGAAAAAGAAAGCAAAAGCAAAAAGCGAAAAAAACGCATATCCGGCGCATGGCGAACCCCTCCGAAGTTTGATTCATATTCTGATTATATGGGCGGCAAATTTGCTTTTATTCCCCAAACCCGTTGCAAACCGAAACGGAATATGATACAATAAAGGAGAAATCCGTATGAACCCCTCGTCGCGCGCATATGAAAATTTGCCCATGCCGGAGCGCCCGCGCACCTGGGCCGAGATCGACCTTTTTGCGCTGCGGCAGAATTACCGGGCGCTTTGTAGCCGCCTGCAAGGAAAAGTCGAACCGATCGCCGTGGTCAAAGCCGACGCCTACGGTCACGGAATGGCGGCTTGCGCCGCCGCGCTTTTTTCGGAGGGGTGCCGCCGGTTTGCGGTTTCCTGCCCGGAGGAGGGAATTGCTTTGCGCAAAACGATCGGCAAAGAGGCAAGCGTTTTGATTTTGGGGTATACAGACCCCGATCTGGCCCCTCTGCTTGCCGAATTTGACCTTTCGCAAGCGCTTCTTTCGCGCGAATACGCCGGGGCGCTTTGCCGCGCGGCAAAGGCGGCGGGCGTTCGGTTGCGGGTAGAATACGCGCTGGACACCGGCATGAACCGGATCGGTTTTTCGGCGCGGAGCGCGGTGGAAATTTCCCATTCGGCAAGCGCAATTTCGGATTTTTGCAAAGAACCCGTTTTTTTGTCGGAAGGCCTGTTTACCCATTTTGCCTGCGCCGACGATCCGGCCGACGAGCTGACAAATTTGCAGGCGGCGCGCTTTTCGGCGGTGCGGGAGCGTCTTTTGCAAAACGGGATTTCTCTTTTTTGCCATATCTGCAACAGTGCCGGAACGCTGTTGCGCCCTCAGGACCGTTTCAACGCCGTTCGGTTGGGGCTTGTCCTTTGGGGTGTTTCGCCGATTGGAAATCTCAAATTCCCGCTTCGTCCTGTCATGCGGCTTTGCACGCGCGTGGTGCATTTGCATCGGGCGGCTCCGGGGGAGCGGATCGGTTACGGCGGTGTTTTCCGCGCGGAGCGGGAGAGCTTGATTGCAACGCTTCCGATCGGCTATGCCGACGGCTGGCTCCGCGCTTATCAGGGCGCAACCGTTACGGTAAAAACCGGGCGCGGCCCGGTTTGCGCGCCGTTGATCGGGCGGATCTGTATGGATCAATGCATGGTCGACGTGACGGGGCTGGACGTAAAAATCGGCGACCGGGTGGTTTTGTTCGGAGAGGACCCGAGGGATCTTTCCGCGCTGGCAAGCCGGGCGGGGAGTATTCCCTACGAATCGCTTTGCCTGATCTCTTCGCGCGTTCCGCGCGTTTATCAAGAATAAAAAAAGAAAAAGGAGGTTCCCCATGAAGGATAACCTCACACCGGATTTTATGTTCGGGCACTATTGGGAGATCACGCCGGAATTTCTTGCCGCAAACGGGATCCGCGCGCTCCTGATCGATATTGACAATACGCTGGCACCCTACGAAATGCCCGACCCTGACGAGAGGATCCGGGCGTGGTTTTCCGCGCTCGCAAAGGCCGGAATTTCCGCCGCGCTCGTTTCCAATAATCACGCGCCGCGCGTGGAGCGGTTCAATCAAACGTTGGGGCTGATCGCTTATCCCGACAGCGGAAAGCCGGGCAAGAAAAATTTGTTGCGCGCCATGAAGGAGCTGGGAGTAACGGGCGCGGAAACCGCCGTGCTGGGCGACCAACTGCTCACCGATTGCTACGCCGGCAAACGGTTGGGGCTGCGCGCGCTAATCGTGCCGCCGATCAAGGATAAAACCAACCTCTTTTTCCGTTTCAAACGGCTTTTGGAGCGCAAATACATCCGCCGTTACGCCAAGGCGCACGGCAGGGAAGACTGGATGGACTTTTGGAAGATTTGAAAGCAGAAAGACCGCCGCAAATTTGCGGTGGTCTTTCTATGTAAAAACGGTTTATTTCTTTGCCAAAAGATCGCGGATCTCGGCAAGCAGAACTTCCTGATTGCGGACGGAAGCTTCGTAGGAGGCCTCTTTTTCGGCGGCGGCTTTGGCGGCAACCTCGGCGGCGGCCTTTTCCTCGGCGGCTTTCTTTTCGGCTTCTTCCATCTTCTTGCGCTCGGCAATGGCTTTTGCCTTGGTAATAACGCGCAGGATCAGGAAGATGCACAGCGCAGTGATTACAAAGTCGATGATGGTTTGAATCCACGAACCCCACAGAATGGCGGATTCCGCGGTTACAACCTCGCCGGCTTCGTCCAGAACTGCCGGTTTCAACACCGTTTTCCAACCATCAAGATTCCCGGTTTTCACCCAGAAACCGATGATGGGGTTGAGGATGAAGTTGACAAGCCCGCTGACGATTTTTCCGAACGCGCCGCCAATGATAATACCAACGGCCATATCCAGAATGTTGCCACGGGAAAGGAACGCTTTAAAGTCGCTCCAAAACGTGCTTTTTTTCTTTTCTTTTGCCATAATAAAAATCTCCTTTCGGTTTTTCGGTCGATTTTTCTGCCGCTTTTATTATACCGCGCTTTTTTTCGTTTGTCAAGCTTGCAAAACGCAAAAAATGTGATACAATGGATTTATCAAAAAAGGAAGGGGGGGCAGAAAAATGAAACGGGAAGCGCAAACCATTGTTCATCCGCTTGATCCGGTATTTCGGGAGGATTCCCGAATCCTGATTTTGGGAAGTTTTCCTTCTTTCCTTTCGCGCCGAAATCAATTTTACTACGGAAACCCGCAAAACCGGTTTTGGAAGGTTCTGTCTGCCGTTTTTCATTGCCCGGAGCCGAAAACGAACGAAGAAAAACGCGACCTGCTTCTTTCCAACCGGGTCGCGCTTTGGGATGTGATCGCTTCCTGCCGTATTTCCGGCTCGGCCGACAGCTCCATTTCAGGCGTTGTGCCGAACGATCTTTCGGGAATTCTTTCCCGCGCGCCGATAGAGAAGATCTTTCTCAACGGCAAAACGGCCGAACGTCTGTTTCGCAAACACCATTCCGAAATCAAACTTCCTGTCGTTGTTCTGCCGTCTACCAGCCCTGCCAACGCGGCGTGGAGCTTGGAACAACTGCTTGAAAATTGGAGCAGGGCTTTTCAATCGTAATTTTTGCAAGTTTTTCCCTGTTTTCTGACCTGTTTTGTTTATTTATCTGAAAAATTAGTATTTTCTTACAAAAAAGACTTGACAATTCGGTGTTTCGGTCATATAATATTAACACAATCTGCGTGCGCTTGCCTGTGTCTTGGCACGCGGTTTTGTTTTTTTTCTGCCGCGGGGCGGCAACTTCAAACGGGAGAGGAGAGGTTTTATGGAAGAAACTCTGACAGGGATTTTACATCAACAGTTTACGTGGCAGCAAATTGCGGAACTGTTCGTTCGCATTGTTGCCGCTTGCATTTGCGGCGCCGCCGTTGGTATTGAGCGCAGTAAACGCTTTAAAGAGGCGGGCATTCGCACCCACCTTGTGGTCTGCTTTGCCGCCGCTTTGATGATGATCGTTTCCAAATACGCGTTTGGCGACGTTACCGGAGTTTTGGGCGACCGCGGAGCCGATCCTGCCCGTATCGCGGCGCAGGTGGTTACCGGCGTCAGCTTTTTGGGTGCGGGCGTTATTTTCCGCCACGGCGCAACGGTCAAGGGGCTGACCACGGCAGCCGGCATTTGGGCAACCGCGGGCATTGGTCTTGCGGTGGGCGCGGGAATGTACTTAATTGGCGGATTTGCAACGATCGTGATCGTGCTTTTGCAGTTCATCATGCACAAAGTGCAGGTGGGGGTAGATGCTTTTTCGGTTTCGCACCTGCAATTTACCGTACTGGACGACGCGACGTTCCGGCAGCCGTTTTTGGATTTTTTGAAGGAACATAAAACCCAGATTGCCGAAACCAGAATGGAAGCGAAGGAGAGCGGGGAGATCACCTACGACCTGATCCTGCGCGTTCCGCGGCAGATGTCGATGGAAGAAATTACCGCATACTTAATGGAAAATAAAGCGGTAAAGACCGTTTCCATTTTACCGAACGGTTAAACTATGCGAAAAGAAAAAACGAGTGGCGCCTGACGAACCATCAGGCGCCACTCGTTTTTTTGATTCAGAAATCAACGTTCTTTTGCGTCAGGAGCGCGTTCAACAGAGCCGAGAATTTGGCAAGGTGTTCCAGCGGTCTGCCGGGGAAGTAGGTTTCAATATATTCAAGGTAGTCGTTTTTGGTATTCATCAGCATACCGATCAGGTAGGTTTCGCCGTAGCCGTCATATTCTTTATACGGCCCGGGGATAAACCAGTTGGTTGCCTCGAAATACAGGTATTGAATGCCCTTTTTCTTAAATCCTACGTGGTCGCTCCAATCGCCGGTAGAGGGCGAGGCGTAATCGGGCGTTTCGTATCCGGGAGCGGGATTTTCATAAGTCCACGGGTTGGTTTCAAATTTCAAACCCAACGTTTCCGCAACGGCTATGGCGTTGTCGTAGGCCTCGGTATCGTTAACGGTTTGGGTTTCATCATCCTGCACGCCGCCGTACAGGCAGGTGTAGTCGCCGCAGATCAGCGAGTCCATATTGATCATATAAAGGGTGTTGGCAACTTCTTCCTCACTCATGGTGTTTGCGTAGGCGGTAGAGCCGTAGCAGCCGATCTCCTCTGCGCTGAAAAAGATGAACACAATGGTGTATTCGGTTTCCACGTTGATAATTTTTTGTGCCGTAGTCAGCGCGAGCGCAACGCCGGAGCCGTTATCGCCCGTGCCGTCGCCGTCGTAGTGCGCGCCAACGATGATCTGCTTTTCGCTGTTGCCCTTTTTGGTAACCACAATGTTTTCGGAGGTGATCGTAACGTTCACGAAGGTTCCGGTTTCGGATTCTACGTATTTCCGGCCGCTTCTCGCGTAAAGCTTTCCGTCCGTTTCGTAGGACTTTGCGGCAGAGAGCTCTTTGGAAAGGTCAACCGAGGTGCTGTAATACTTTGAGAAGGTGAAGGGCATATAAACAATGTCGTCCTCGGAGTAGCCGGCGCTGATCAGGTTCCAGCTGATCCATTTTTGCGCGAGCTTGAATTTTTCGCCTTTCAAACAGTCGCGGTCTTTCAGAACGGCGTCAATGTATTTGACCTTTTCATAGGTTTCTGCGGCGTAGTCTGCGGCAAGTTTGGGCGTAGGATCTTCGGGCTCTTCGGTTTTGGAAAGGGCCTCGATTTGTGCTTTCAGCTTATTGAGCTGCGCCTGAATCGCGGTCATTTCTTCGGTGTTGTCGGCTTCCTTCTGCGTGATCGCGTTGAGCGACGTTTGTATCTTGCCGAATTCTCCCGAATAATCGGCGGCTTTCTCGCAAGAGGCGAGCGTTCCTGCAAGCATCAATGCGGCAAACAAGATGCAAATGATTTTTTTGAATGTTGTTTTCATAACGATTCTCCTTTTTGAATTTTCCGTGTTCCGGATTTGATGAGTCGATTATACAATAATTATTCGCGTTTGTCAAGCATTTTTGAATAAAATTTCATTTTTGGCTGTTTTTACGAATAATTATTCACTCAAAGGAGAATTTTGTTCATTTTGCATATTTCGGAGGAAAAATAGAAAAAAACAGTCCCCTCCTGCTTGCCCAAATGGCAGAGAGAGGGGAATTTGAAATTCAATCAATATTTTTAAATAATAACTATTAAAAATAAGGGGAATAAGAGAAAAGAAAAAATAAGAGAAAATATCTTTTAAAAAATCGTTTATTTGCGCGCATTGCGTTCCTTTTCTGCGAAAGGGAGAAGGATCGGGCGGTGAGCCCATCAAGGGCTCGGTCTCGCCTACGCCCGTGCGCGGGCGTGACGGCGCGGTCTCCGTCGCGGCTCTGACAGCCCACCGGGCTGTCATTCACTCCCGCTCCGCTTCGAGTCCTCTCGGCGCACAAACAGCGGGGTGCGCAAATGCACACCCCGCTGTTTTGGTGGACCATCAAGGGATCAGAACCCAGCAATGCGCCAAAATTGGCAAAACGCAAACTTTACCGTGCGCATTGCGTTCCTTTTCTGCGAAAAGGAAAAGTTTCGGGCGGTGAAATGTCAAGCAAGAAAGGGAGGTATGCGGTGCATACCTCCCTTTCTTGGTGGACCATCAAGGGCTCGAACCTTGGACCGACCGGTTATGAGCCGGTGGCTCTGACCAACTGAGCTAATGGTCCGTAACGCTTTTTATTATACCGTTTTGCTGTCCGATTGTCAATAGCAATCGCCCATTTTCAGCAAAAATGTAATTTTAAAAATTTTTTTGAAAAATTATGCAAAAGCACTTGACAAATTTCTTTTGGTGGAGTATACTGTAACAAACCGATGAGAAAGACGAGTAGCAGATCGGGCGCTTCCAAAGAGAGCCGCAGACGGTGGAATTGCGGTGTTGTGTGGTTTGTGAATGGACTTTTGAGGGCGAATCGAAAAATGCGTTGCGCGCGCATTCGTAGACTTCGACGGGGTGCGTTCCCGTTATCCGAAACGCCGCATATCTGGGGTATGTGTTAAGAGCGGAGGGCAAAGCCCTTCATTCCGGGTGGCACCACGGAGAAATTCGTCCCGGCTATCGAGAGATAGCTTTGGGGCTTTTTTTCTTCCAAGGGAATTCCGAACCCCTCACAAAAATTTCAGCCGAAACAGGCAAAGGAGTATTTGAAATGGCAAACGAAAAAATCCCTTACAAAATTTATTTGGAAGAATCCGAGATGCCCAAGTATTGGTATAACGTCCGCGCGGACATGAAAATCAAGCCGGCCCCCCTGCTCAATCCGGGAACCGGCAAGCCCATGACCGCCGAAGAGCTTTCCCAGGTGTTCTGCACCGAGCTCGTCGCGCAAGAGCTCAACAACACCGACCGGCTCATTCCCATTCCGCAGGAAATTCTGGATTTTTATAAAATGTACCGTCCCTCCCCGCTGGTACGCGCCTATTGCTTGGAAAAGCAACTGCAAACGCCCGCCAAGATCTATTATAAATTCGAGGGTAACAACACCAGCGGCAGCCACAAGCTCAATTCTGCGATCGCCCAGGCGTATTACGCAAAAAAGCAGGGACTCAAAGGTGTTACTACCGAAACCGGAGCGGGGCAATGGGGCACCGCGCTTTCCATGGCCTGTTCCTATTTTGACCTGGACTGCAAGGTTTATATGGTCAAGGTTTCCTACGAGCAAAAGCCCTTCCGCCGTGAGGTGATGCGTACCTACGGCGCGTCGGTAACGCCTTCACCCTCTACCGAAACCGCCGTTGGCCGCAAGATTCTGGAAGAGTTCCCGGGAACGAACGGCAGCTTGGGTTGCGCGATCTCCGAGGCGGTGGAAGCCGCCGTCACCCATCCCGGTTACCGCTATGTGCTGGGTAGTGTGCTTGCGCAGGTACTGTTGCACCAGTCGGTGATCGGTATGGAAACCAAAGCCGCGCTGGATAAATACGGCATCAAACCCGATATCATCATCGGTTGCGCCGGCGGCGGCTCCAACCTGGGCGGCCTGATTTCTCCTTTTATGGGTGAAAAACTGCGCGGCGAGGCCGATTATCGGTTCATCGCTGTCGAGCCGGCTTCTTGCCCGAGTTTGACCCGCGGCAAATATGTTTACGATTTCTGCGATACCGGCAAAGTTTGCCCGCTTGCCAAAATGTACACGCTTGGCAGCGGCTTTATGCCTGCGCCCAACCATGCGGGCGGCCTGCGCTACCACGGCATGAGTTCCATCCTTTCCGAGCTTTACGACGAAGGGCTCATGGAAGCCACCAGCGTTAAGCAGACCGACGTGTTTGCCGCCGCGGAGCAGTTTGCGCGCGTGGAGGGCATTCTTCCCGCCCCCGAAAGCTCGCACGCCATTCGCGTTGCCATTGACGAGGCGCTCAAATGCAAGGAGACCGGCGAGGAGAAGACCATTGTCTTCGGCCTGACCGGTACGGGCTACTTTGATATGTACGCATACGAGCAGTTCCATAACGGAACCATGAGCGACTATATCCCCACCGACGAAGAAATTGCCGCAAGTCTTGCGAACACGCCCAAACTTTCCTGATCCCGACCCGGTGATTTACCCGATCCCGTCCGCTTTTGCGGACGGGATTTTTCTTTTTTGAAAATCGCAAACCGCTCTTGACAAAAAGCGGGAAATATAGTAAAATAATACAGTAAGTTTTGCTAAAAAAAGAAAGGATCATAAAACATGAAAATTCTGGTCATCAACGCGGGCAGTTCTTCTATCAAGTATCAGCTCATTGATATGGAAACCGAAACCCTGCTTGCCAAAGGGCAGGCTGACCGTATCGGCATTGAGGGCGGCAACTTCAAGCAAAAGGCCGAAGGCAAGCCCGAATATAAAATCGACATTCAAATGGCAAACCACGCCGAGGCGGTCAAGCTGGTGCTGGACACCCTGACCTCCAAGGAGTACGGCGTGATCGGCTCGCTTTCCGAGATCAGCGCGGTGGGTCACCGCGTACTGCACGGCGGCGAAAAGTTCTCCGGCTCGGTCATCATTGATGAAAAAGTCATTGAGGCGATCGAGGAATGCTGCGAGCTCGGCCCGCTCCACAACCCCCACAATCTGACCGGCATTCGCGCTTGCGAGAAAATGATGCCCGGTGTGCCGCAGGTGGCGGTGTTTGACACCGGCTTCCACCAAACCATGCCGGATTACGCCTACCTCTACGCGCTCCCTTACGAGTACTATGAAAAGTACCACATTCGCCGTTACGGGTTCCACGGTACCAGCCACCGCTATGTCAGTATGCGTGCGGCGGCCATGCTGGGCAAAGACCCCGCCGACCTGAAAATCGTGACCTGTCACCTCGGAAACGGCTCTTCCATTGCGGCTGTCAAGGGCGGCAAGTGCTTTGATACCACCATGGGGCTCACGCCGCTGGAAGGCATTATCATGGGTACGCGCTGCGGCTCGATCGACCCCGCCATCGTTCCCCTTTTGATGAAAAAGGAGAACCTGACCCCCGATCAGATCGACTATATCATGAACAAAAAGTCGGGTATTCTGGGCGTTTCGCAAACCACCAGCGATAACCGCGACATTGAGGAAGGCGCAAAAGCCGGCAACAAGCGCTATCAGCTTGTTGAGAGTATGCTGGTACACCAACTCACCAAATATATCGGCGGTTACGCGGCGGCCATGGGCGGCGTAGACGCAATCGTATTTGCCGGCGGCATTGGCGAGAATAACCCGCAGTACCGCACCCGTGTTGCCGAAAAGTTAGCGTTTTTGGGCGTGAAGATCGACGAAGAGATCAACCAAAAAGCAAAACGCACCTCGGTGGAATACGATATTTCCGCGCCGGGCGCAACCGTAAAAATGCTGGTTATTCCCACCAACGAGGAATTGATGATCGCAAAAGATACCATGGAGCTGGTCGGCAACCGTTGATTGGCCACCAACCGCAAAATGCGGATGCGTCGAATAAAGTTTCGCCGCATCCGCGTTTCTTTTTGGAAAGGAACTCTTTTTTATGAATTTGATCGTAACATTGGACGACCGGGACGGGATGCTGTTCAACCACCGGCGGCAAAGCCGCGACCGCGTGCTGA
>JBGUNW010000012.1:0-1801 GCA_045117555.1 Eubacteriales bacterium | reverse complement strand
CTCGCGTGCTTCGTTCTGCTGCTTTTTCGCATGCGCGGATAAATGCTGCTGCTTCTTTTTCTTTGGCATGATGAAACCTTCTTACTTGTATTTATGATCTCTGTGCGTTGGGGATCAATAGTTTTCTGCGTGAACCTCAAAATAGCTCTGGGGATGGGCGCAGGCAGGGCAGATCTCCGGCGCCTTGGTGCCGACGACGATGTGACCGCAGTTGCGGCACTCCCATACTTTGACCTCGCTCTTTTCAAAGACCCGGGCGGTTTCGATGTTCTTCAGCAGGGCGCGATAGCGCTCCTCGTGATGCTTCTCGATGGCTGCCACAAGACGGAACTTTACCGCCAGCTCGGGGAAACCCTCTTCGTCGGCGGTTTTGGCAAAGCCCTCGTACATGTCGGTCCATTCATAGTTCTCGCCGTCGGCGGCGGCGGCCAGGTTGGCGGCGGTGTCGCCGATGCCCTCGAGCTCCTTAAACCAGATCTTGGCGTGCTCTTTTTCATTTTCAGCCGTCTTGAGGAACAGGGCGGCGATCTGCTCAAAGCCTTCCTTCTTGGCCTTGGAAGCAAAATAAGTGTACTTGTTGCGCGCCTGGGATTCGCCGGCAAAGGCGGCTTCCAGGTTCTTTTCGGTCTGTGTGCCTGCGTACTTGTTGCTCATGATAAGACCTCCATAGAAAAGATTATAAATCCAGCAGCGCGAGGACCCGTTCTTTGTTCACAAGACCCACGCTCTGACCGGTGATTTTTCCGTCCTTGAATACCATAAGGGTGGGGATGCTGGAGATGCGGAACTGTGCGCCCAGGGCGGGTTCCTCGTCAATATTGACCTTGCCCACCTTGATTCTGCCGGCATATTCACTGGCAATCTCGGCGACGATGGGGGAAAGGGCCCGGCAGGGCGGGCACCAGGTGGCCCAGAAGTCCAGCAGCACCGGAACAGGGGACTGCAGCACCTCCGCTTCAAAATTCTGGGAAGTAATTGTGATTTCTGCCATATTGATCTCCTCCTTATTTCGACTTGTAGTAGAGCATGCAGTGGCAATAGCCTTCGTACTCCGGGTCGTCGATCTGGCCGCGGAACTCCTTGCACATGCAGCGGTTTTCCTCAATGCGCTCGGCGCGGCAGGGGCAGTAACCGCCGGTTCGTTCCAGACCGGTGCGGATCATCTGAACGACCTCGGGATCTGGGTTAAGGGTGATTTTCATGAGTACTCCTTTTCCGTTGTTTACTTGTGTAAATATCCTGTCATATAAAAACACAATTCCGTGGGAATAGAAACTGCAATTGTCAAAAATCAAGAAAAAAAACGGCCGAAAGGCCGTTTTTTAGACTGTCAAAAAACTCAGAAGACTTCAAGAATCGGAGGGAAGAAAAGTGTGAAAGGAAACCGTCAGGGTTTCCTTTCGCGTTCAATCAGACCGTTTTCCAAACTATTTCAAAAGTTTGGAAAACGCACGCAGCGTGGCAAAAATACTTTTTTGACACGCTGAGGAAACCGTCAGGGTTTCCTTTCGCGTCCAATCAAACCGTTTCCCAAACTTTTCCAAAAGTTTGGGAAACGCACGCAGCGTGGCAAAAATACGGTTTTGACACGCTGAAAAACGGCCGAAAGGCCGTTTTTTATATGGCGGGCATATCGCCGGTCCTTCGCCGGTACAGATGGGTGCAGAAGACGGCGGAGGCGAGCAGAGCCACAAATTCGGAAATAGGGAAGGCCAGCCAGACAAGATTCTGCGCGTTCGCCTGCCGGGAAAGGAACCATGCCACGGGCAGCACCACCACGATCATGCGCAGGATGGAAATG
>JBGUNW010000011.1:0-16951 GCA_045117555.1 Eubacteriales bacterium | reverse complement strand
TCCGTTCCGAATACCTGTCGGGTATGGGTACGATTATAAAAAAGGGGGTGCCGCAAGGCACCCCCTGCTTTTGGCCTACCCCTCGGTTGATCTGCTCGTTCCAAAGGAACGGGGCAGGCACAATGCCGCTCGCGGCATTGTGTAGGAACCGCACAGCGGTTCCGTTCCGAATACCTGTCGGGAAACGATATCGGTTTTCGGTCGAACGACCAACACCCCGCTTTTTAAAAACACTTTTCACCCGGCGAAAAGTTTCCTTACTTTTTCACTCTTCCCTTTTCCCTGCCTTCAATCGGCGGGGGAATTTCATTAAAACGCATACCTGCACCGCGTGAAACACGCTTTTTCGGGGGATAAAGTGGTTCCCCCAAAAAGCACTGTGCCGGCAGACGGTTGTTTTTATCAATATTTCCCGACTTTTCTTGACTTTTCGTTTACTCTATGCTATAATAATAAAAGATGTGTACCCGGCCGACCCTATCAGGTGGCATAAAATTCGCGCCACTTATCTGAAAAAGCAAGGAGAATTTTTTATGAACCAGGTTCAGGCCGAACCCCAGAAAAAGCGCAAAAAACACGGGATTCCCACTTGGAAATTCGTTTTAACTGATCCCCGCTCAGCTCCATGCCATTGCGCTGGTCTTTTCGGTTTACGATATGCCGGCTTTGAACGAACTCACCCCGGATAACAGGGTGCTGTTGGAATATCTGCAAGCGCGGCTGCCCGATGTGACCCGCATTACCGCGAGGGCGCTGTTTGACGAGGCCGACGAAAAAATGTATGCCTGCAAAAAGCAAATGCACGGCGAACGGGGCATGGCTTAATTTGCAGTCAAATCCCGAAAACGGTTTTTGCCGTTGAGTTTTGAAAAAACTTTTGCCGTTAAATATCGAAAATAAGAGAAAAAAGCTCCCGCCACCGGCGGGAGCTTTTTTAAAAAGGGCTATTTTGCACAAATATTGTCGTTTTATGGAGTTGAAATTGTGAAAAATATAGTAAATGGATATTGACTTTGTGTTTATTATATGATATAATATTACGGATACTGAAAAGTACATCTGTTTATAAGGGATAAGATATGAACTTCAATCGGCACGCAAATTTTGTTTTCCGTAAGACACCACCCCGTAGAGGGGCTTCGCGTTCTGAAACGGAAACTCAAATATCTGTTAACCGACGATCGGAATTTTTAAAAACCTAAATAATTTGTGTTTTTGCGGGAACGAACGAAAAAGTTTTTGAAAGAGGAACTATGGGGATCAAAGCGTATTTTGAAGTAGCAAAATATAAAATCGGCGCGCTGTTTTCGCGGCGCCGGGCTTTTTCGGCTATTGTTTTCGGCAGCAAAATTGGCAAGCGTTCGGCAATCAAAAATCATTCCCGGTTTTATGAAAGCTCGCTTGGGGAGTATTCCTATCTCGGCAGAAACTGCCTGGTGCAAAAAACCGAGATCGGAAAATTCGTTTCGGTTGCCGACGGCTGCAACATCGGCCTGCCGGCGCACGATTTGCAGGCGGTTTCCACAAGCCCGGTTTTTTTTGCGGGCAAAAATATCGTTGGCATTTCGTATTCCGATCGAAAGCTGCCGGAAACGCCGACCACGGTGATCGGCAACGACGTTTGGATCGGCGCCGGGGTGTTGATCAAGTCGGGCGTGAAGATCGGTTCCGGCGCGGTGATCGGCGCGGGCGCGGTGGTAACGCACGATATTCCCCCCTACGAAATTTGGGCGGGAACGCCGGCCAGATGCATTCGCAAACGGTTTGACGACGAAACGATCCGAAAACTGTTGGAATTGCGGTGGTGGGATTGGGACGAAGCGACCCTGAAACAGTACGCGCCCGATTTTGAAAGCCCCGAAAGACTGTTTGAGCGGCTTGGGTAAAGCAAACGCAAAACGCAAACGAGGAGTTTTTTGTGAAAAAACTGTTATTTTTTGCCATTTATCCCGCGCCCTACCGGGCGGTGCTTGCCAACGCGCTGGCAAAGGAATACGAAACCGACGTTTTTTACTTAAAAAGCGGCGGCGACGACCGCGCCGCCGAATGGTTTGACCGCGGGGGCTACCACGCGCTGGATACGCAAAACGGCGCGGCGCTGTTCCGGCAATGCAAAAAAAGGATCCGGCAATATGATCTTGTTGTGGTTATGGATTTTTGCGGCAGGGAATCGGTTGGCTTATTGGCCCTCTGCCGCCGCAAAAAGGTGCCCTACACTTTCAACTGCGATGGCGTAATGCTCTTTCGCCACGGCAACTTTCTCAAAGAGCTGCTCAAAAAATATCTGCTCGGCAAAGCCGCGGCCTATCTTGCCAGCGGCGAACACGCAAAAGAATATTTTTTGCGCTACGGCGCCGAGGAAAGCAAAATTCATTTTCATCCGTTTACATCCGTTTACGAATCCGACGTTCTTCCCGCCCCGCCGACGGCCGACGAGAAGAAAGCCCTGCGCGAAAAATTGGGCTTGCCGCAGGGAAAGCTCTGCGTTGCCGTGGGGCGCTATATCCTGCTCAAACGGTACGACGTTCTGCTCCGGCTATGGAAAGAAATGCCGCCCGACGCGCATCTTTTGCTCATCGGCGGCGGCCCCGAAAAAGAAACCTACCGGGCCGTTCTTTCGGAATTGAAACTGGAAAACGTCGTTTTAGAGGATTTTCACCCTGCCGCCGAGCTGACGCAATACTACCGCGCCGCCGACCTGTTTTTGCACCCCACCAGTTATGACGTTTGGGGGCTTGTGGTCAACGAGGCGTTGGCAAGCGGGCTGCCCGTGGTGGTGACCGACACTTGTGTTGCCGGTTTGGAGCTGATCAAGGACGGGGAAAACGGCTATGTCGTGCATTTGGGCGACGACGGGGACTTTATGGAGAAAACGAAACTGATTTTGGGAAACGACCCGCTCCGCGCGGCCATGTCGCGATCGGCGATCGAAACCGTTTCGGACTACACGGTGGAAAAAATGGTGGGGTCACAAATGGAAACGATCGGGGAGGTGCTTTCCCGTGAATAGACAAGCAATGGTCGTCAACGCCGACGATTTCGGCCTGACCGAAAGCTGCACGCGGGCGATCGCCGAGGCGTTCCGCCAAGGGTTGATCTCCTCCACCACCGCCTGCGCCAACGGCGCGGCGATCGAGGCGGCCTATCGGATCGCAAACGAAAACGGCTTTCTCCGCCGCGTAGGCATTCATATCAACCTGACCGAGGGAACGCCCCTGACCGAGGGGATGAAAGCCGATCCCTTCTTTTGCGAGGGCGGCGTTTTTCGGGGGCGGATCAACCGCCTGAAAAAACCGTCGAAAGAAACGCTTACCAATCTGGAAGCCGAAGTCGCCGCGCAAATCGAGCGGCTCCGGGCAATTGGATTCCCCCTTTCGCACGCCGATTCGCACCACCATATCCACACGTCGGTCTTTCTCATCGGCACCATTGAAAAGGTGCTCAAACGGTACGGCATTGGCAAAATCCGCCTGCACCGCAACCTTGGCACGATCCGGTTCTATAAAAAAATCGTCAAAAACCGTTTCAACAAGCGCTTGCAAAAGCACGGGTTTTCCACAACCGAAAAAATGGGCTCGCTTGACGATCTCAAAGCCATGCCCGACGTTGCGCAAAAAAACTTGACCGAGATCATGGTGCATCCCGATTTCGACCGTGCGGGCGTGCTGATCGACCGCGCCGACTTTGACGCGGACGGGACCCCGGTCGGCGCTCCGCTTGCCGCGATTTTACCCTATCTTGAAAACGAAACTTTGATCTCTTACGGGGAAGTATGAAGATTTTATACGGATTTTCCAACTGTACCGACCGGCTCTACGCCGAACTGTTCCGCGATAAACCCGTTGCCGTTCTGCAACCCGATCAGAAATACCACGGGCTGCTCGTTCGCGGGCTTGCCGCAAACGGCGCCGAAGTGCTTTGCGTTTCGGGCCTGCCGGTCAACCGGGCGGTCACAAAAAAGCTCTTTTTGCACGAGCCGGACGAGCGTGAGGCCGGGGTCGATTACCATTACGTCAAAACGGTCAATCTTCCGCTGTTCCGGCAGCTTGGGATCTATTGCGGCTCGCGCAAATCGGTCAGAAAGGATTGCGACGTTATTCTTTGCGATTGCCTCAATCTTGCCAACGCGTTCGGCATGATCGCCGGGGCGAAGAAAAGAAAAAAGCCGGTCGTTCTGATCGTTACCGACCTGCCTGAATTCCAGCGCGGCGGGTTTTTGCGCCGCCTGAATGAAAAAATGTTTGAAAAAGCCGACGGTTTTATTCTTTTGACCGAGCAAATGAACGAGAAGATCAATCCTGCCGGCAAACCCTATATCGTGCTGGAAGGGCATTCGGATTCCGCCCTGCCCGCGCTTGCGCCGGAAGAAAAGACCGAGAGCAAAACCGGCAAACAAATTGTCTTGTATTCGGGCAGTTTAATGAAGCTCTACGGCATTCGGAATTTAGTCGAGGGTTTTTTAAAGGCGGATCTTCCCGCCGCCGAACTGCATATTTACGGCGACGGCGATTATCGCGCCGAGCTGGAAGAAATTTGCAAACGCGAACCGAGTATTCGTTATTTCGGTTCCTGCCCGAACGCCGAGGTGGTTGCGGCGCAGCAGCGCGCGGCGCTTCTGGTCAACCCGCGGCCGAGCGCGCCGGAATACACCAAATATTCCTTTCCCTCCAAAACCATGGAGTATCTCGCGTCGGGAACGCCGACGCTCACCACGCGCCTGCCCGGCATTCCGCGTGACTACGACGCCTACCTCAATTACATTGACGACGAAACGCCCGAAGGGATCGCCGCTGCGCTGCAAGCCGTTTTGAGCCGGCCGCGGGACGCGCGCGGGGAACAGGGGGCGCGGGCACGGAAATTCGTGCTGGAAGAAAAATCCAACGTGGTGCAGGCAAAGAAGATCCTCGCATTTGTAAAATCAATTTTGAAAGCGTAAAAATTTTTTAGGAGAAACGGAGAAGACATGATCCAAAAGAGGAACAGCATTCGCCCCTTCGAGCTTGTTTTGGGGCTCATTATCCTATATACGGTCATGCCGATCGTTCAGCAGTTTTTCAGCGACTTTCTTACTACTTACGCGTATATGGTACTTCTTTTGGGCGCGGTGGTGTTTATCATTCTTATGCGCGGCACGCAATCGCTTGCCGAGTCCATTCTGGTCCTTATTCCGTTCGTCCTTTGGATGTTGCTGGAATTGTTCACCAAAAGCCAATCGCTTGTTCTTTGGGGTTACAGCTCCATGCTCATGCTGGCGCCGGTGCTGTTCGGCACGTTCGCCATGAAAGAAACGGGACCGAAGGTCGTTCGCTTTTTCGCCGTCCTTTTGGCAATCACGGTGCTGGTCACCATGATCACCACGATCATCGGGTCGTTCGTTTACCCCGACGCTTCGCGCTATCTGGCAACGGTGGAAACTTCCGACGACCCGCTTTTGCGGACCTATAACTACATCAATCTGGGCGGATATGAGTTTGTCTACACCTGTATTTTGCTGTATCCGGCGGTTATTTTTGCTTTTAAACAGCGCAAGCTTCACCTTGTGTTTGCCGTTGCCGCTTCGGTGTTGGTGCTTTTCCTTACGCTCAATTCGGGCTACACCACGGCCTTTCTGCTTTGGATCGCGTCAACGGCAACCTTCTTCCTGCCTCGCAATTTGAGCAAGCGCAGCGTTTTGATTTTACTGGTTGTAACAATTCTTGTAATCGTCCTCTTTTTCACGCTGTTTTCCTCCGGCCTGAAAAGCCTGGCAAAGCTGATTGACAACGAGGATATTGCCTACCGGCTCAACGCGCTTTCGGGGGGGAGCGAGGGCATTCGCACTAGCGAGGACGACCGCGTTGCGCTTTATGAAATGTCTTTGCGCGCCTTTTTGGAAAGCCCGCTGATCGGCAACATTCTGGACGGGGGCGGCAGAAACGGCGGCCACTCGTTCATTCTGGACTTTGCCGCGCAGTACGGTCTTGTGGGCGTTGTTTTGCTGATCGTAATGTACCGGCTGATCTTCGTTCGCTTCTACAAACCGTTCGAGCGGGTGCAGGGGTACGGCTATATTTTTTGGATGTTTTTGCAAGTGCTGATTCTTTCGGCGGTCAATACCGGAATGTGGCTCAATCTGCTCTGCTGGTTTCTCCCGCTTTCCGTCACCGCCGTTTTGCAGAAAGGAGTTGTTCTGCCGTATGACAGTCTTGTGGGTCGTAAATTCCGTTCTGAATGATTTGAGTCGGGCGCTTTTCGGCAAGCCCTCCAACGGACTTTGGATGGACGCGCTTCTTTCGGAGTTCCGGGGCAGGGAGGGTTACCGGGTAGTTATTGCCACAACACTCCCCCGCCGTGATACCTATCGGCTCCAAAATGAAAATATCACCTACTACGCCCTGCCGGACGATTATCCTCTCCTTTACAACGAAAACAAGCCGGAAAATATTCGGGCATGGCAGGAGCTGATCAAAACCGAAGAACCCGACCTGATCCAGGTTTGGGGCACCGAATTTACCCACGGCCTTTGCGCTTTGCGGGCGGCAAAGGGGATCCCCTCGGTGATCTATATGCAGGGACTTTTGCAATCCATTGCCGAAAATTACCGTTCGGGCATTTCCGAACGCGATTTAAAAAAGACGAGAACCCTGCGCGATTTTTTGCGCAAAGACGGCATTTTGCAGCAGCAGGCAAAGTTCTTTGCCGGGGCAAAGAAAGAGGCCGAAATGCTCCGGCTTGCCGGCAATATCATCAGCGAGAACGAGTGGTGCAATTCCGCCGTTCGGGCCATTGTGCCGAAGGTAAAAGTGTACGATTGCCCTTTGAGCGTCAACAAGGTGTTTTCGGAATACCGCTGGGACGTTCGGAAAGTTGAGCGGCATTCCATTATTTGCACGGCTTCCGGATACACCATTAAAGGATTGCACTGTTTGCTGCGCGCCGTTGCCGCGCTCAAAGACGCTTACCCGGATATCAAGCTGTATGTTCCCGGCAAAAAAATGGTTGCCGAAAAAGGACTGCACGCGTGGCTCCGCAAGGACGGATATTCCAACTATATTGAGAGAATGATTCGCGAAAAAAATCTCGCGGAAAACATTATTTGGCTGGGGAATTTACCACAGGAAAAACTTGCCGCCGAGTACGCAAAGCGGCAGGTGTTTGTAATGCCCTCTTCCATTGAAAACCATTCCAGCTCGCTCAAAGAGGCCATGATTGTGGGAATGCCCTGCGTTGCTTCGGCGGTTGGAGGGATTCCCGAATATGTTCGGAACGGCGAGAGCGGATTTCTCTATCCGTTTTCGGATATTTCCGCGCTGGCGGACTGCATCCGCCGGATTTTTGAGGACGACGAATTGGCAACCCGCCTGGGGACCGCCGCACGCGAGGATATGCAAAAACTGCATGGCAATAGCGTTTTTGAAACGATTTGCGGCATTTATGAGGACTTGATATGCAAAAAGTAATTGTTACCGGCGAAAACGGGGCACTCTCTCTCGCGGTTGCCGCGGCGCTGAAACAAAGCGGCCTGCAAGTTGAAAATTTCGGCTTGCGGGGCGAGGATTGGAAAGAACGATCCTTAAAGGGGTGCAAAACCGTAGTTCACGTTGCCGGGTTGATTCCCAAACCGGGCGTTGAATCGGGGGACTTTTACCGCGTGAACACCGAGCTGACAAAGGCGCTTGCCGCAAAGGCGAAGGCCGACGGCGTGGAGCAGTTCGTTTATATCAGCTCTATGGCGGTTTACGGTGTTTCCCCCACGCTGAACAAGAAGAAGGGCACTGTTTGCAAAAATACGCCTTGCGCTCCCACGAGCGATTACGGAAAAAGCAAATTGCTTGCCGAGCAGGGCTTGGAAGCGCTCAAAGACGAATCCTTCCGCGTTGCGGCGATCCGCGTTCCGAGTATTTACGGGATTGGGAAAACCGAATATTTTGAAACCTACCGATGTTTTGTCGGTCGTTTCAAAAAGATCCCCAATGCGTATACGGGGCATTATAAAAGCATCATTTGCGTGGAAAATTTGTGTCGGCTGATCTGCCTGATCGTTCAAAACGGAAGCGAGGGCATTTTCTGCCCGGACGACGGAAAAATCAGCGCGGTGGATCTTTGCCGGGCGCTGATGCCGCAGAAAAAGACCTCCCGCTTTTTGGGGGCGTTGGTCCGTCTTTTCGGGTGGAATCGCCGGGTGAAGGAATATTACGGCTCGGTTTGTTACGATCCGGAATTGACCGGCGTTTTCGGCGGCGCATACCGGGTTTGCGATTATCAAACGATGATAGGAAAGATCAGTCATGAAAAATGATTTGACGGTAACATTCTTTTCAAATTTTCTTTTACATCACCAAACGCCGTTTTGCGAGGCGATGGTAAAAAGGTTGGGAAAGAATTTCAAATTTGTGGCAACACAACCGATCCCCCGCGAGCGGTTGGATATGGGATACCGTGATTTGAGTCACGAAACCGATTACGCGGTCAATTCCTACGAGGACGAGGCTTCTTACCGCGAGGCCATGCGCCTGGGCAAAGAGAGCGACGTGGTCATCATCGGCGACGCGCCGGATATTTTTGTTGAGGAGCGGCTGAAAGAAAATAAGCTCACTTTCCGCTATTGGGAACGGTTTTTCAAAGAGGGACGGTGGCGTATTCTCGACCCCCGCGTGTTCCGCTGTCATTACCGCATGAGTATGCGCTATCGCAAAAAGAATTTGTATATGCTTTGTGCCAGCGCCTATACCGCGCCGGATTGCCGATTTATTCATGCCTATCCCGGCAAAACCTACCGTTGGGGCTATTTCCCGCCGGTCAAAACCTACCCTTCGATCGACGCGGTCTTGCAAGAAAAAAAGAAAAACACCATTCTTTGGGTGGCGCGGTTTCTGAAATTAAAGCACCCCGAGGCCCCGCTCTCGGTTGCCAAACGGCTCCGCGACGAAGGGTATGATTTTGAAATGAACTTCATCGGCAGCGGGGAGCTGGAAGGAAAAATCCGGGCGTTCATTGAGCAAAACAACCTTTCCGACCGCGTACATCTTTTGGGGACAATGTCGCCCGAGGAAGTCCGGCGGCATATGGAACAGTCCGAGATCTTCCTGTTCACCTCCGACCGCAACGAGGGCTGGGGAGCGGTGCTCAACGAATCCATGAACAGCGGCTGCGCGGTGGTGGCGAGCGGCGCGATCGGCTCGGTACCCTACCTTGTCCGGGACGGGGAAAACGGATTGACTTATAAAAGCGGAATTCACAACGACCTGTACCAAAAGGTCAAATTCCTTTTGGATCACCCCGCAAAGCGGGAGGCGTTGGGTCGGGCGGCGTACAAAACGCTGACCGAAGTCTGGAACGCCGACACAGCCGCCGAGCGGTTTTTGGAACTGGTCGCGGCGATCAAACAAGGCAAGGATTCGCCCTTTGCAAGCGGCCCTTGCAGTAAGGATTGAATAATAATATGTACCCGAGAAACGTGCAAAGGAGAGTGACGCCGTGAAGGCAGAGTTGTCGGTTATTATCCCCGTTTTCAAAATGGAAAAATACCTGAAAACCGCGGTGGATTCGGTCTTGTGCCAAACGCTCAGGGAAATTCAGGTTTTCCTTGTAGACGACGGCAGCCCGGATGAAAGCGCCGCAATCTGTGATCAATATGCCGCTGCCGATCCGCGCGTGGTTGTCCTCCACCGGCAAAACGGCGGATTGTCGGCAGCCAGAAATACGGCGCTGGAGCTTTTGGATACCCCTTATGTTACCTTTCTGGATGGCGACGATTGCATTGCCGAGGCAGGAGCATACGAGTATATTTTGGGGCAGATGAAGCGGAACGACGCGGATATGGCGCTTTATGGGTATCGGCGATTTGCCGATGGTGAAACACCGGAAATTTTAACCGGCAAAATCGTTCCCGAACAGGTTCTTCTGTTTGATAAGCCGAAATTGATGGAATGGCTTTGCAAAAACGTTTCGGCAAGCCATCCGCTCATTGTTTGGAATAAAATGTACCGCAGTTCTCTGTTTCAAAATGCTCGCTTTGAAGAGGGCAATCTTGTTGAGGACAGTCGCATTATCCCCGATCTTTATCGCGCGGCAAACCGGTTTGTGCGCATCAACCATCCAATGATTTTGTACCGGATGCGGCCGGGGAGCCAGTCCAACTACCGTTCCCCGAAATTGTGCTGTGATCATGCTCTTTCCACAATGGGAATTTACGATTTTGCAAAAGAGACGGGATATACCGAATATCAACGCGAAGCGGCAATTCACTGGGCAAAAGGGTTTTTCACCGACTATTACACGGCTCTTTTTGAAAAGAAGGACGAAACAAAAGAAGAAAAGAACTATCGAAAATTCATTGCCGCAACTATGCGGACGTATTTTGCAAGAATGTATCCGGAATTAAGGAAGAATGCAAAACTTTCCAAAGGACAGAGCTTTTGTTGCTCGTTGTTCCGAAAAATTCCGCGCCTTGCAACAAAACTTGCAAAGCGTTGGAATGCGTTTGAGCGTTTATGAGTTTCAAAGGAGGTGGACGGAATGATTAAAGAGACTGAAAAAACATTTTCCACTGTCCCGAGTATGCGCTCAGCCAAAGCGCAACCTGCATTTTTCAGCGAAGGATATCCGTTTGCCGCGAAAGAGGAAACAAAGGAGTTTCCAACCGAAGGTATTGCAGAAGTATCCTGCCGCAATTCGGGTTGCAAATTCGCTGTTCGCGCGCAAGGGGAAGGGGCAAAACAGTTGTTTGATTTCATCGGGCAAAAGGGTTGTCCTGTTTGCGGGAAGCGCGAAGTTCTGTTTTTCCGCGTCACATCATTGTAAAGGGGAAAACCATGGAACTGCTTTTTTCAATTCCGGTGCATGAAAAGCCGGAGGTTGTAATTGATCAGGTACTGAATTTTCAACATTTTAATCCCGGGTGCGGAATCGTCCTACATATCAGTCAGGCGTTTGATTTTTCCAAATCGGTAATGGATCGGGAGACCTTTGTTCAAAAGCTGACCGCGCTGGGGAATGTGTTCGTCAATCCGGAAAGTCTCCGAACGGGCTTGCAGGATATGATTCAGGCGCATATTGCAAACTACCGCTATATGCGCTCGGTATGCGATTTTGATAAATTCTGTCTTTGCGCAAGCAACGATATGTTTTACAAAGCCGGGCTTGCGGAACACATTCGCCCCTATGCCTGCGGAGAGGATCCGCTTGTCATTGCCCCGGAAGAAGGCAAAGGCGACCGCCCGTTTTTTCGGTATTATTACACTTGGAAAGCTTTGCAGGACGAATGTCTGAAAAACGAGCTTGCAAAAATGGAAACGGATACCATTTGGTTTTCCCATATTGAAGGAAGCTATTATTCCAAAGACCTGTTTGAGGAATTGGCAAATCAGATTGAAGCGTTCTATGACTACCGAAAGATGGAAATGAAATATCCCCGGGAGGAAGTTTACTTTTCCACCTGCTATATGAACACGGATAAAAGAGAGCGGTATCCGCTTTGCCCGGACGGGGTGTTTACCTTTGTTCCGTGGAGCCGCGACGGCTTTTGGGTTTGGGAAAGCGATTTGCACAAGCTGGAAAAGAATCCGGGCGGATATTTCTGCGTCAAACGTGTTGCAAGAGAGTTGAACGTATATTTAAGAAAATATCTGCGGAAGAAGAACGGATACGAGCAAAAGGAAAAAGAACTGCTCGGAGATCTCGTTGAAACAAAGGGCATGATTCGTTCAAAATGGAAGAACGAGACAAAACAGAAACTGAAAACGCTGTTTGCAAAAAAATGATTTCTTTTTTGGTGAGAGGAAGAAAATGAAGTATTTAATCATTCCAAGCGCTACGGTTGTTCCCTCGGAATTGCAAAGTCAGTTCGGCAAAATTCCGGCCTGCCTGTTCCCCTTGCAGGGAAAGACAATGCTTCAACGTTTGGTTGAAAAATATCAGAATCTTGTCGATCGGATCGTCGTAGTCGTTTTTCAGGAAAAGAAAATGGTTTACGATTACATTGCAATGACGAATTTGCCGGTGGAAATTCTGGAGCTGAAAACGCTCGGTCGGATGGGAGATACCGTAAAATTTGGCTTGCAAAGCGTTATGAGCCGGGAAGAACCGGCGGGAGCGGTTTTTGTCAACTTTGCGGATACGCTGATTTCCAATGTTCCTTATGAGCGTTCGGCAGACGTCGTCTATTATACCGGAGAGCCGATTTCCGAAGAATGGACCTTTTTTGAACATCACGAGGGCAGGATCCACCATATTTTGGATAAATGCGAGCCGGAAACAAAGGACCGCGCCATAGGCGACGTTTTTACGGGGGTGTTTGAGTTTGCAGACCCCGGCGCGCTTCTTGAACAGATGGAGATTGCGGAGCGCGAAGGGGACGGGAGAATCGATCCCTTTTATGCGGCACTGTCCCAATACAGCGAAAAGCGAGCCTTTGAATGTGTTTTGGTTGGCAAATGGTATGACGTTGGACATTGGGATAAGTATTTGGAGGCAAAAACCAAGGTTCAGGCGCGCGCGTTCAACACGGTTGAAATTGACGAAAACCGCGGAATTCTTACAAAAAGCAGTACCAATCGGGAAAAATTTTTGAAAGAAATTCAGTGGTATTTGAAAATACCCGCGAATTTGCAATGTTTCTTGCCAAGAATCTATTCGTATTCTTTGGATCGGAATCATCCGTACGTTTCTATGGAGTATTACGGATATGCAACGCTACACGAATTGTTTGTGTTTGGTGAAATACCCGGCGCAAAATGGAAACATATTTTTGAAAAACTGTTCTTTTTAACGCAGTGCATGAAAGCAAACCGCTATGAAGGCGATGGAAATCGGGGTCGCGCGCTGGAAGATATTTACGTCAAAAAGACGGTCGCCCGGCTGATGGATTTGAAAAAATCGGGCGTTATGGCGTCCTTTTTCGAAGAACCGATTCGGGTGAACGGCGTTGAATATCCGCCGCTGGATCGGTACATTGAAAAACTTCCCGAGCTTATTCGAAAAAAGGTGATTGCGAATCAAACCGAATTTTGCGTGATTCACGGGGACTTGTGCTTTTCGAATATCCTTGTGGAAAACGATTATTGCTTTTTGAGATTGATCGATCCTCGCGGCGAATTCGGCGAATTCGATATTTACGGAGATCCGAGATACGAGCTGGCAAAACTGCTCCACAGTCTTGACGGCGGATATGATTTCCTTATTGAGGATTTGTTTAACGTGCAGATTGAAGGGAACGATATCATTTTTGAACTTCCCGGAAAACGCGATCGTGTATTAAAACTGTTTGTTGAAACCTTTTCGGAAGAATTAAAGAATTTTTCCATGTTGAAATTGATCGAGGCACTGCTGTTTTTGAGTATGGTGCCGCTGCACGGAGACTATTTGAACCGGCAATATGCAATGTTGGCAACAGGTTTGCGTCTTGTAGATGAAGCCACCGAAGGAGACCGATCATGGATGAATTAACGTTTGTAATGGATGTGGACGGAACGATTTGCCCGATTAAGCGAAAAGACGAACGGTATGAGGATCTTGTCCCCTATCCGGAAATGGTTGCAAAAATGAGGGAATACAAAGCAAGAGGAGCAAAAATTGTTTTGTTTTCTTCTCGCAATATGAATTCTTATAACGGCAATATCGGCTTGATCAACGCCAATACTGCCCCCATCCTGCTGGAATGGCTGAAAAAATGGGAAATTCCGTATGATGAAATTGTTTTCGGCAAACCGTGGCCGGGGAAAAAAGGATTTTATGTAGACGACAGAACCATTCGCCCAAAGGAATTTTTGCAGCTGTCGGTTGAGGAGCAGGAACAACTGTGCAACGAGGGCAGACTGCAACAAGGAGAAACGAAATGACGATCGTAATTACGATGGCAGGACTCGGCTCCCGATTCAAAAAGGCGGGCTACCGGTTGCCGAAATATCAGATCTCTGTTCATGGGCATACACTTTTCGATTGGAGCATGCAAAGCATTCGCGGCTTTTTACCGGTGAATAAAATTTGCTTTATCGTTCGCAAAGAGGACAATGCCGCGGCGTTTATCGAGAGCGAATGTAAAAAGTTTGCAATGGAGCCGACCATCATCGAGATCGATCATCTGACAAGCGGACAAGCGGAAACCGCCATGTTGGCAAAAGGCGAATGGAATCCCGAAGAACCGCTGTTGATTTATAATATTGATACTTATGTTGAAGCTTTTCAAATGAAAACCGCGGATATTTGCGGTGACGGTTGGATTCCCTGCTTCCCGGGGGAAGGGGACCATTGGAGCTTTGTAAAATTAGACGCAAAGGGACGCGCCGTTGAAGTTCGCGAAAAACAGCGCATTTCCAATCATTGTACGGTCGGCGCCTATTATTTCCGCTCCGCCGAACTTTACGAAACGCTGTATCGGGAATATTATCTTTCCGGGAACTATCCGGTCGACGCCGGCGAACGCTATGTGGCGCCGCTTTATAACTACCTGATTCAGGAGAAAAAAGGAGATGTGCGGATTTTTGAGCTGGGAAAATCCGTTGTGCATGTTTTGGGAACCCCAGAAGAAGTGAACGCATTTGAAAAGGAATTTTCGAGCAAATGAGTATTCTGTTTTCGGTGATTGTTCCGGTATATAATGTAGAGCGTTATTTGCCCGACTGTTTCAAAAGTTTATCCAAGCAATCGTTTCAAAATTTTGAAGTCCTGCTCGTCGATGATGGTTCTACCGATTCTTCGGGCGCTCTCTGCGACGAATACCAAAAAATGGACGGTAGATTCAGAGCGTTTCATCAGCCAAACGGCGGACTTTCCGCTGCCAGAAATACCGGGATTCGTAAAGCGAGCGGCGACTACCTTCTGTTTTTGGACAGCGATGATTTTCTTGTAGGGGCAGACGCGCTTGAAAAGCTGGCTGTTGCCTTGAAACCAGCCCCGGACGTGCTGATTTACCGGATCACCGAATGGAATGAAGACGCGAGCACCGTTCTTTCGGAATCTCCCACGCGGTTTGAGGAGAAAAAATTATTCCGCGCCGAGGAAATATTGGATTCGCTTTACACAACCGACGATGGTGCATACGTCACCATGGCGCAAACAAAAATCGTGCGGCGGGAATTCTGCCTGCAAAATCAGCTGTTGTTTTTGGAAGGAATTTATCACGAAGACGACGAATGGATTGCAAGATTGCTTTCCGCGTCTCCCACGGTTGCGTTTTCTTCAGCGGCGGTTTACGGGTATCGCCATCGGGAAGGATCGATTATCACATCTGCGGAAGAAAAAAAGGCGGTAAAACGGATTGAGGACCGATTAACGATCGGAAGCATCATGCTGCATTCGGAAACGGCAAAAACGCATCCTGTGGTTTGTTTATATGCTATCCGGTATTTTTGGGGCGCGCTTTGCCAAATCCGGTCTTTCTCTCCCGACTCTCAAAAAAAGCTGCTCAAAAAAGCAAAAAGCCATGCTTCGGCGTTCCGTTGCTTCCGGTATTCCAAAAACCGGAAATGGCGTATTTGCGCAGGATTTGAGCGTATTTTCGGAATCCGTGCAACCGTTCGATTTTTTTCATGGATCAGCCATAACAAAAAAGAAATTTTAAAATGAGTTTTTAAGCAACAATTTCCAACAACCAAGCTGAAAAATTTTGATTGGATGCAAAAAACAGAGGAGTTTTTTTGAATGTCTATAAAGGTTTCTGTGATTGTTCCTGTATACAATGTAGAAAAACAGTTGCCGAGGTGTCTGGATTCCTTACTTGCGCAAACGCATCAGGATTTGGAAGTTCTTCTGGTTGATGATGGATCCAAAGATTCTTCCGGAATAATATGCGACCAATATGCACAAAAAGACTCCAGATTTAGAGTTTTTCATAAAGAAAACGGGGGATTAAGCTCCGCAAGAAATTATGCAATCCCATTTGCCACAGGAAAGTATTTGCTTTTCCTTGATAGCGACGATTCTTTGGAACCGCAAACAGTGCAAGCATGTTTAGACGCAACTGACCATCAAAAATTTGATGTTGTTTGTTTTGGATATCGGCATTATATCGAAGATAACGGTTCTGTTCGATTTACAAAAGAATCGGGTTACCCTTCCATAACGGTAGATTTCAAAGAAGATCTTTTCCGGCAATTTACGCAGCTGTATCAAGCGGGGGTTTTGGGATATGTTACAGACAAATTGATTCGAACCTCCTGCGTGAAAGAAAACAATGTTCTTTTTGATCGAATTTTGTTGGTTGAAGATAGTCTTTTTACATTAAAGTTATTTTCGAATATCAATAACTTACGGGCCATTGAAGACTGTTTTTATAATTATTTTCACCGTGTTGGTGAAAGTGTAACGCTTACTTTCAAGAAGGAAAGCTTTGATTGCTATTTTGAGCGAATCCGAAGAATAGAAGAGATTATGCGCAAGAATGATTGCGTGGATCGGGACTTTTTGTATGATATGTTTTGCTCCAATATTCTTTGGGTTTATGAAAGTATGTTTTTAAGCAGCTGTAAACTTTCGTTCAAAGAACGCAGAAAATTTTTAAGAACTGCTTTTTGTAAACCGGAGCTTTTTCCCGGGTTTTACGAAGGGGCGATTCAACGAACGGCGAATTCGCCTGCCTTATCGAACTTCTCTTCGGGGAGCCGCAAAGTGCTCGGCTATATTTTAAAAAAGCAATACAATCGGCTTTGTCTGTTCCATACATTACAGGTTGTCAAATTCAATCTTTCTCACAAGAGGAGATAACGTATGCCGTTTTTTTCAATCATTTCCCCCGTTTATAATACCGCACCGTATTTGGATCAATTTTTGGATTCGATTCTTTCCCAATCTTTCAAGAATTTTGAATTGATCCTGGTGGACGACGGCTCTACCGACGGCAGCGCGGAAATTTGTATGCGGCGGCAACAGGCGGATCAGCGGATCAAGTTCTATACGCAAAAAAATGCCGGTGCCGGCGCAGCGCGAAACAGGGGAATTGAGGTTTCCGTCGGGCAGTTTTTGCTGTTTTTCGATT
>JBGUNW010000010.1:0-9241 GCA_045117555.1 Eubacteriales bacterium | reverse complement strand
AAAGTTCGCCGGCACGTTCAATGAAATATCAAATGTCAAATTCGCACATACTGCCGGAACGCTCGGCACGGGCATTTCATTAAAGGGCAAAATATCGTCCACATACGCCACGCCGTCAAAATCTGCATTGGGCAGTTCCACAGATATTACGTCAACGACCGCAATTTCAAGCGGTATGTCGGTTGACCTATCAACAACCGGTCCTAACGGAACGTCGCATGCGTCGTCCCAAACGACCACATGCTACACGCAATATATCATAACGCAAGTTCAAACGACGAGTTCCGCGGCGGCGGGCGATTCTGGCACGGCAACGTTGACGGTTCAATATAATGAAAATTAAAGGGGGTATGGCATGGCAGAAGGATTTGACGTTGAACACATACCGGTCAACAAACGTAATCTGTCGGCGACATTGTTGTCGTCGTCAATATCGTCAAGCACGGAAACGATTACCGTTGATTCCGCGTCCGTATTACCAAGCGCAAAATTCTATGCGACAATTACGCCGGCAAATGGGCTATCAAACAATACCAATTCAGAAATAATTTTGGTTCGTTCGGTTTCGGGCAATACATTGACAGTGACCCGTGGTCAACGCGGAACGACAGCGCGCGCATTTGACGCCGGTGCGGTGTTATTCAACAGCACGTGTTTCCAAGACACGCCGTATGACGCGTCCGAGATATTAACCACGCAAAATGAAACATATACCGACGTGCAGGGGTTGATTGCCGCAATAAACGACGGACGACCAATCATTATGAACACGTATTACGGAACGGACGACATGGGCGGGCAAACAATAGTCACGTCGGCGCAACTTGTTGACATGATGGGGATTTCGCAAACAATTACGATTCAATATCTGACCGATAATCGTATCGTGAGAGTCACCATTGACCCCTCAACCGGCGCAATCACCCGTTCCGGTTCAACAATCTGCACGACGATTATGTCGCCGGGGACAACGGTGCTGCAAGATATTGGGACGATTGCGTCAAACACGTCAACGCGAATCACCAGTGCCGGTTTTTTGGTCGGCAAGGCATATTCGTCCGCCGGTTATATGGCAATGGCGTGGTTGGATTCGTCGCGCACAATCCCGCTTGCCGGTATTCCATACAACCAATCAAACGGCAATATACAAGTCGCATTTTGCGTGCCGGTTCGGGCATTTCAACAAATATATTGGTCGGCGTCCGGTTCTGGCAAATCACAACTTGAAACCGTCAAAGTCGTCAACGCAATGATTTCATAAAATGTGTTGACATGCGTTCCGCTTGTGCTATAATAACATTAAGGCTACGCCCCCAGCGGGTGGGCTTTTTAGTATCTAATAATAAAACGAAAGGAAAAAGATATGGCACAATTTAGTGAAAGAGTGACTGCGATTACCTACAATGAAATTCTCCCAACCATTGTGGATTTCGTCAACAACTCCAATATCTTCACTGCTCGCGTAATGAGCAACGTGAAAAATTGGCGCGGTGTCAATATCAAGCAACCAATTCGTATCGCCAATTCAACCACCGGCGGTTCGTTTGACGGTCTTGATACATTTGATACAAGCACCACCAATAATACCCGTTCCCTCACTTGGTATGTCAAGGCATACGAACAAAGTGTGGTCGTTCCGGGCATTGAAAAAGCCGTCAACGGCAATTCTGAAAAGCAAGTAATCTCGTTAGTGACCGACCGTATTGACGAGGCTAAGATTTCCCTTACCCAAGCAATCGGCGATTTGCTTTATGGCAATGGTGTCGGCAAGGACATTGAGGGTCTTGGTCTTATCGTTGACGACGGCACGACCTCTGCCACTTATGGCGGATTGACCCGTGCGGACGTTCCCGGCACGAAAGCCGACGTTACTGCCGCCGGTTCTGGTTATATCTCACTTGCCCTTATCGCAAGCGAAATGACCGCCGTTTCTGCCGCTGGTAGCGCACAAGAGGCACCAACGATTGCCCTTACAACCCCGGCAATCTTTGACCTTTATGAATCATTATTGACCAGCACGGTTCAAGCCAAATATGACACCGTTGGTGTTAAGGGCTACAACCGCGTGTCCGGCAAAACCCCAATGGGCGTTTCCGTTCCGGAAAGTGAATTACACGGTCTTACCGGCTTTGTATCGCTTTCGTTCCGCGGTCGTCCGGTCGTTGCCGACGACAAATGCCCTGCCGGTCTGTTCTTCTGGTTGAACGAACGTTATATCGAGTTCTACCGCTTGCTTTCAAGCGATTTGCGCTCGGTTGACAGCAACCCAAGCAAGACCGAGGGTGTTGATTCCGACATTAAGCAACCAAGTTTCCTACAACTTAAAGAATTCATGTCGCCAATCAACCAATTCGGCGAAATCGGTGCGCTTATCGTTATGGGCAACCTCATTTGCCGCGCACCACGTCGTCAAGGCAAAATCACCGGCATTACCGGCGTTGCGTCTTAACGAACCGGTCGGGGCGTAAAATCCCCGACCAAACCCATGATTATTTAACAATAAACGAAAGGAAAACATTATGTCCTACAATTATGACAAGGTGAATCTCGTGGAAGGCTCGCTTAACCAAATTGACGACGCCCCACGCTACCCACTTGGCACACGTGTCCATGACGCAAATGGTCGCGAATATGTGTATGTCAAGGCAACCGCAAGCCTTACCCCAGGAACAGCCGTTGCTGGTGTAAAGCGTAGCGCAACAACCGTTGTTTCAAGTTCGGCATTTGACGGTGGATTCAAGATTTCCGCCTCAACCCCAACGCTCGCAACAACCGGTTTCAATGCCAACGAACTTAAAGGCACATTGGTAAAGATTACCCGTTCTGGCACCGCGATTGGTTTATTCCCAATCACCGAAGCGGAATATGACGGCACGAATTATGTTTGCCATTGTTCCGAGGTCAAATCGGGCGACACCGTAGCATTTGGCGACGGCGCACCTGTGGTGACTGCCGGTGGAACTGCAAGCACAAAGGCAGGCGCAATCAACGTTGTTCCGATTTCCCCACTTACGTCCGGCAAATACGGTTTCGCAATCCCGGTCACTGTCATTGCCGCTTAACAATGACCCAAAACATTTAACGCTAGAAAGGAAACAATATGTCTTACAACATTGAAAAAACCAATCTGGCAGAGGGGCTTTTGGAACAAATTGACAAATCGCCCCGTTTCCCCTTAGGGTTCAAAACTCGCGACGCAGAGGGTCGGGAATACGTTTACGTAAAGGCAATCAAAAACCTTACGGCAGGCGTTCCGGTTCTCGGCGTCGCGCGGACGGCATTGACCGTCGGCTCGGGGTCTGTTTCAGATAGGTGTTTCACAATCAGTTCAACAACCCCAGCCCTCGCGACCGGCGATTTTGACGCAAACGAAATCAAAGGAACGTTGGTCAAAATTACGAGCGCGGGCGGTGAATTGCGTGGTATTTACCCAATTACCGACGCAACATACGACGGTTCAAAATACATGGCAACATGTCCAGAAGTCAAAACCGGTGATACGGTCGTTTTTGCTAATGGCGCACAAGTTGTCGCCGCGGGTGGCGTTTCGTCAACCGAGGGTGGCGCAACAAATGTCGTGCCAATCGCAGACGTTCCTGCCGGTTCGTTCACGTTTGTCGTGCCGGAAACGGTCGGCGACGGAACGGGTAGCGAATCCGGTGCGCACAATTCAACGTTCCGTGGTCGCGATTTGACAAGTCTATACACGCTTGACGAACTTTCCGCAAAGGTTCAAGCCGGTGATTTTTCCGATATTTTCGTTGGTGATTATATTACTAAGAAAGTAAAGGTCGGCTCGGATTCCGAACGCGAAGAAGATTTTGTCATTGCCGGTATAGATTATTGGTATGGTGTCGGCGACCAAGGCAACGGTTTGACAACGCACCACTTGCTTATGATTCCAAAAAACGGATTTTACCCAACCATGCAGATGAACGGTAGCAATACCACAACCGGTGGTTATTATGGGTCTGCCGCACATGGTATCGCAAGCCCGGCATACACCGCAGGAACCGGTGGCGCATTGACAAGTATTGTCGCGGATTACGAAACGTTCCACGGCACAACATTAGGTGCTACGAGCGGAACATACACGTTTGAACGCAATGCGTCTAGCAAATGGACGCTTGACGGGAACGTTGTTGGTTCAGACCTTACCGCGTATGGTATCACATATACCGGCACGCCGGTTGAGGGCGATACAATCGTCTTGACATACGCGATTGGTAATCTTGAACCTTACCGCAAAGCGATTTATGACGCATTTGGCGAATCGCACATTTTGACCCACCGCACATACATGACCACGTCAACGTCCGCAGGACAATGGCACAATGCCCGCGTGGAACTCATGAACGAGTGTATGGTTTACGGCAGTAAAATATACGCCAACAACAGCGAGGGTGAGCGTGTTGCGCCAATTCAGTTGCCATATTTCCAAATGGAACCTCAAATGCGCATTGCGCACCGCGGCAAGGGTGGTTCGCGCTACGGCGCTTGGTTGTCGTCTATCTACAGCGGTTCTTCCTTCTGCGGTGTCACCAACTCCGGCATTGCCTACAACAACAACGCGTCCTACGCTTATGTCGTTCGCCCGTATTTCCTGTTCGCCTAAATCCGACCCCCCTTGTGGGGGTCGTCCATGTATCACCCAAATAAGGAACGCAAAATGTCAGTAATCAAAAACAAACGCAGTCTGTCAGATTTAGAGTTCTTTCACAATGCGATAAAATTACGCACGACCATGACCGATTTGCTGTTGCGCGATTTTGGCGTCAAAGCCAAAAACAAAAATGCGCAAGTTTACCCAAAAAAGTTCAAAATGGACAAAGAGGACGGCGAACGGTTTATGGAATTGTGCGAAAAATACCAAATCACGTCAATCATTGAATCATACCCCGATTGGTTGATAAACGAAGTGCGAACAAGCATTTTGGAAAATCTGCGCCAATTACTCGCAAATATAACGTCCGCCAATTCAATATACCCCGTGTGTATTGACGAGTGGACGGAACGTCGTTTACGGCAAGACCGGGCAATAGGGAACTGCGAAACCCTATTACAAGAAATGGCATACGTCATTGCGGTCATGCCGGTGGACGCAAACAAATATATGCGATACGTTGACATGATTGAGCGTGAAATCGCATTATTGAAAGGCTGGCGAAAATCCGACAATAAATTGCGGAATCGGTTGCTTAACAAGAAAAAATGATTTTATGGGGCATTTTCCATATCGCGCAACAACGCTTGGTTGTCGTCTATCAACAGCGGTTCTAACTTCTGCAATGTCAACAACAACGGCAATGCCAACAACAACAACGCGTCCAACGCTAATGTCGTTCGCCCGATTTCGTGTAATCGTGCTATGTGTAGGCAAACGCCGACACGAATTACAGGAAAGGGGAAAATGTCCCGCCGTAAGGCAAATATATGTATTGACGCGACCAGATACGTCTGCCGTCGCTATAAGCGATATACAAGCATGAAAAGTTTAGAAAAATTGTCTGACGCAAACGTATTGGTTGACGCGTTCAAAAAAGCGTCCGCGGGCAGTATATGGAAAAGTTCTGTCCAAAAATACGAAATAAACCTATTACGGAATATACGAAAGACACAAACGGAATTATTGAACGGGTCATACCAGCAAGGGGATTTTTTAGAGTTTGAATTAAACGAACGCGGACACAATCGCCGCATAAAGGCATTGGGCATTGCCGACCGTGTCGTTCAACGCGCATTGTGCGACAATATACTTATGCCCGAATTGGAAAAATACATGGTATATGATAATGGGGCGTCCCAGAAAAACAAAGGCGTGGATTTCTGCCGGCGACGGTTGGAAACCCATTTGCGAAAGTATTACCGTCGGTATGGTAGCGACGGGTATTTCTTACATGTGGATTTCCGCAAATTCTTTGACAACATACGCCATGACGAATTATTGAAATTGTTTGGCGAAAAATTGGACGGCGATATAATGCCATTGTTGGACGGCATGATTCGGTCATTTCGCGTTGATATTTCATATACGGACGAGGACCTATACAACAAAGTATTCAATTCAATGGAATATGCCAAGATACCGCACGAATTAAAGACGGGAAAACGGTATATGGCAAAGTCAATGGGCATTGGGTCGCAAATATCACAGGTTGCCGGCGTGTTTTTCCCGACACGCGTTGACACATATTGTAAGGTCGTCCGTGGTTGTAAGTATTATGGGCGATATATGGACGACATTTACATAATCCACCACGACAAAGAGGTTTTGCGCGATATATTGTGCGGAATCCGCGAGCAATCCGCCGAATTGGGGTTGTTTATTAACGAGAAAAAGACGCAGATATTCAAATTGCGTCATGGATTCACGTTTTTGAAAATCAAATACAATTTGACCGAAACCGGCAAAATAATTAAACGACCGAGCCGTAATAATATCACCCGCCAACGCCGTAAAATGAAAAAGTTTAAGCATTTGGTGGACGAGGGGCGTATGTCATTGGACGACGCACGCAACGAAACGAAATCGTGGTTGGGCGCAAACGAAAAATTGAACGCATACCGCACGTGCCAAAACATACGCACATTGTTCCGCCAATTATTTGGCGAAGACGTGTAATTATGCTATAATGTATGTGAGGAGATAAACAATATGGACGAAACACTATACTTATTCAAAAACGAGTATGAGATTGCCGCCTATGCTGGCGAGGTCTTAACCAAACGAGTTGGTGATATTATTGTTGAAACGATTGTATCGCCGACCACCGAACAATTAAAGGATTACGGGTATAAGCCATTGGTCAACACCCAACGTCCAGACGAAAAGCCAGGTTTCGCGATTGAAACATATTACGAAAATGGCAAAACCGAAATCAAACAATGCTATCGCTACGTTCCGATTTCTGAATAATCAAAAATCCCCGAAATGTAAACTGTTTCGGGGTTTTTGTTGCCATTGGCTATTTTTTGTCAACGTTTTTCAAATGGTCGGCGTATTCGTCCATTGTCATTACGATACACTCACCGTCTTTATTTTCCGGCGACGGGTCAAACACGCAAAACACCTTGTCGTCATTAGTCAATAATTTTTTCATGATTAACCCTGCACGTATGTATTCGGAGGCCAACCCTTGTAATGTTTGGATTTGAACCTCGCGAATCGTTTTCATTATTTTGGAATCCGTGCTGGATTTCATTTTCAATTCGGCATTGGCGGTGGCGTAATCCATACCGGCAAAACCGCTATACATTAACCGCAAATAACCGATTTCGTGTGGTTGTAATCTAAATTTTTTCATTTGATTTCCTTTCTATACTCACGCGGATTTCAATATCGGTTGCGCCGCGTTTTCGCACATACCGTTTGGCATTTTCGGCGTCGGACATTTTTTTGAACGATTTGACGTATTGTTTGCCCTTAACGACGAAATATACCTTGAATATCATTTGTCGTCCTTTATGAATCCATATTGCCTTGATTCTTCCGGGTAATGTTTGATAAACTCCGGGTTTGGTTTCCCGTCCGCGGTATATGGTTGTATTAACTCGCGGTCAAACTTTTGGTATTCCGCAGAACGTCTGTATATGTCATGTTGGTGCGATATGGCAGGGGCGCGACGTTTGACGTCCGCCGCGCTTTTGTCTGCATAATACTTGCCGTCAATCAACACTCCCATATTCCGCGCCTTTCTGTATTTCTGCAAAGTTTTGCGCCCGGATTTCGTCCGGAGTTTTCGGAACGACAATGTGTTTGGTTGATTGGAATATTTGTTTTTGACCTTTGAACGGGTCGGAAACATGTGCCGGTGGGTTGGCACGTTTTTCCAAATCATTGAATTGGTGCTGAACCGATATGGACAATTTTGCCAATCCGTCCTTATGCGATTCGCCCAATTCCACGCATTTCAACCCCAAATCCATGACGATTTTTTCAATGCGCGTAAGATATAGGAACATTGCCGCGATTATCGCCAACAATCCAAAACACAAGCATACGATTAAAAGTTCCATGTTCTGTCCTCAAACGTTAGTGCCATTTTGGTTGTAATTAGTTTCGCCACGACCGAGTGCGAGTTGATTACAGCCTCACGAATCACGATTGCCGGGTCAATGATATTTGCCCGAACCATATTACGAACTTTCAACGTTTTCAAATCAAATCCGTCGCCAATGGCGCGTTTTTTGACGATTTCGTCGTCGTCAACGCCAGCATTACGCAACAAATCACGGTATGGTTGAACCAAATACGCAAGGTTCAAATCCAATCCAATATCGCGTAAACATACACCGCCACCGGCAACCACGCCACCCGCCAACGCGGATTTCGCGGCACAAATGGCGTCGTCAATACGCAATTTGACCTCTTTTTTCTCAACCTCGGACGCACCGCCAACGTATATGTTCGCAACCTTTGCGGTCAAACGGGCGATACGGTTTTCAATCGCCAAACTTGAATCCGGGTCGGATTTTTCGCGTTGTTTTTGTAATTCGGCGACCGTCTTTTTCAACGCGTCGGACGATTCGCCATGACCGCCGACAATGGTTGTTTCGCGCATAGTGACGGAAACGGATTTTGCCCCGCCCATGTCGTCCAATGTCCAATCGGTTGTTTCGCCACGGAATACCTTACCGTCCGTGTATAATGCGACGTCTTCCAATACATTGTCAAACGCCGCGGATTTTGGCGCGACAACCATGACGTCCAAAATATGTTTCGGAAACTTGGCGAGGAACGTCAACGCGTCGTTCATTATATTACCGAAAATCACGGCTTTGTCATGACCGGCGGCGTGTAATTTTTCAATAATTGGCGTCAATTCGTCTTGGCGCGTAATGGTATGACCAAGAATCACAACCGGCACATTTTCCAATACCGATTTTTTGTCCGTTTGGTCATTAAAGAACGTTGTTGCGGTTGCGCCGACGTCAATATACATGCCGTTTACAATATCGGTGGAAATAAACGACGTGCCGGAATACACGACGTTTACGCCGCCAAATTCGCCAACGGTTTTGACCACGTCATATATCATTTCGCCCAACGATTCGTCGCCAGCGGACACGACGCATACACCACGCAATGATTTGTCGGACAATTTGCGTTTGGTGCGTTTGTCAATCGCCGCCAAAATTACCGGAACAGCGGATTTGATATTTTCCGCCATAATCATTGGCGATTTATGGTTTTTGTCCATTGCGACTTTGGTTTGTTTGTATAGGTGATATGCGAGAATCG
>JBGUNW010000009.1:0-2301 GCA_045117555.1 Eubacteriales bacterium | reverse complement strand
GTTTTGCCTGATCTTTTATTTTGCGGCAATGAAAAAACGCGGCCCGGAGGAAAGAAAAGATTTGCTGCAACCAATGAAAAACGGCTCACACCCGCTTCCGCTCCGGCTTTCGATATTGCTTTGCCTTGTTGTTTACCTCGCTGTCCGAATGTACGGAAGAATCCGCTACGACGTTTTTCTGGGTGCCGCGACCGGAGAACAGGATGTTGCCTGGATGGTTTTTTATTATGTTGCCGATTTTGTTTTACTGATCTTCGGTAATTTCGCCGTTGCTTTGATTCTGAAACCGATGATAAAGAAAAAATAAAAAAGCTCCGTTTATTACGGAGCTTTTTTATTTTGACGGAACAATTCAAACGCCAGCACGGCTGCACAGGAAGCGGAGGAAAGGGAACCGCGGAATGCGTTTGCGTAGTCAACGCGGACAATATGGTCGGCATTCTCCGTAAAAACGCGGGAGATACCGCGTTTTTCACCACCGATTACGAGTAAAACCGGATAGAAAAACTTGCTTTCATAAATGGAAACGGAGTTACGTATCCCGGCGCAAAGAATTTGATAACCGGCGGTTCGAAAGCAGGAAAGCGTTGTTTTTGCGTCAGCCGTGAACAACGGTAACCGCTCCGAAGCCCCAGCGGAAGCGCGGGCAACGGTACCCGCCACGTTCATCCAGTTGCGTTCGGGTAAAATCACTCCGTCAACGCCCGCCGCGTAAAGTGAACGAAGCGCGCCGCCAAAGTTGTAGGGGTCCTCCATACCTTCCAGATAAACGTAAAACCCGTTTGGCACAATAGTTCCGGCCGTCAGGGACGGAATGGTGCGTTCGCCGCATTCGGCAAGAATACCGCCATGCGTAAGCCCTGTGGAAAGCGTTGCGATCGTTTCGGCGTTCGTATATTGTATTTCAAAGCCGAGCGCGGCTTTTTTAAATTCCAAAAAGCGAATGTCGGCGGCGCGCTTTCCGGCACGTTCTTGATCGATCCAGATACGCAGGATTTTGCGGTCGTTGACGTCAGAGCTATCCAAAAGCGCCGAAATGGAGGTCATACCCTCCAAAAGAACTGTGTTTTTCGTTTCGTTTTCTTTCATTTTTGCTTTCCTGATTCTATTGTTGATCATATCTTCATATACTCTATCAAAGCCAAAAGGAGGAATGGAGTTATGGCAGGAATGGTTTGGAGCGGGAGAGAAAGATGCGTGGTGTTAGGAGAATATCTGATCGAGCACCGGGCAACCGTAAGGTCTTGCGCGGCGGCGCTCGGCGTCAGCAAAAGCACGGTACATAAAGACGTTACGCAAACGCTGAAATTTGTAAATAAAGGGCTTTACCAAGAGGTGCAAAAGGTGCTTTTAAAAAATAAGCAGGAACGGCACTTGCGCGGCGGTGAGGCAACGAAAAACAAGTATTCGGCGCTCAACCGGTCCCATAGCGGCCAAAAAATGAATTAAGAACGGGGAAGTCCCGTACTCAACAGGCGGTCCTTCTCAAATTGGGAAAAGTTCTCTTCCAAAGTCTGTTCAATTTCCTCAAATCGGATCCTGTTTGCACGTTCCGGCGAGTTGACGCCGCTGCCAAGTACGATCGGAACGCCTTTTTGCAGCATTTTATGCAAAAATACTGTGAAATCCGGCGTAAAAAGCGATTGAAATGAGGTTTGCAAGGCAATTCCGGGCAGATTCACGATACGTTCCAACACGTCCTTCGGGTAAAAAATCGGCAATAATTGGGCTTCCGTAAGCAAAACGCGATACGGCGAATGCCGTGTAAAATCCGCAAGCAGACTTTCGGTATCCGATTCCGGCGTGATTGGTAGCGAAACGGCCAAATAATTGGTTCGTGGAATACAAAAATGGCGTAAAATCGCGGTATCCGGCAATTCTTTCCGAAAATAAACGGTTGGACGAACAAACAACTTTGCCGTAAACGGCAAACGGCTTTGCAAAGCCGTTAACGCCGCGTTCGCGCGAAACTGAAAAATGGTTGGCGAATCGGATGCCGGATCGTATTTCGGAAAAAAAGCAAATTCGTTGATGCCGGCTTGCTCGTGCAGGATTTGCATGGCTTGCAGCGCCGTTTCAATGTTTGCAACCTGATCGGGAAATCCGGGCAACAGTTTGCAATTCCAATCCATTCGCTTCATTGGTGATCCTCGCAGAAAGAAACAAAAATAAAATGTTAAAAAAAATTGAAATAGATAATTGAACGTTTGAAAATATCCTGATGAAGGGGGTGTTTTGCGGAAAACCCGCAAAACACCCTTTTTTACCCCTATTTCGCTCCCCTCAATTATACAAAATTTG
>JBGUNW010000008.1:0-7779 GCA_045117555.1 Eubacteriales bacterium | reverse complement strand
CGCCCGAAGCGGTCAGACCGGCAACGATCGAATATTCAAACATATAGCTGGAACGGCGCGTATCCTTGCCGATCACCGCGCGAACGCGGTGACCGTTCTTTGCGTAGTACCAGCCCAAAAAGCGGCCGATCTTGTAGGCGTGTTCGCTTGTCAAAGTAACGCCCGCTTCGCCGCGAAAACCGTCGGTGCCAAAGTATTTTCCCATCTTTTGTGTTCTCCTTTTTATATTGTTTTAAATTACGCAACGTACCCATTATAACAGAAAAATAACCGAATGTCAAGAAAAATATTTAAAATCCGAACAAAAATATTTGAAATAAGATATTTTTTCAAAAAAGCAAAGGATCGGTAAAAACGACAAAAAAGAAATCGTTGATCTGCAATAATACTTTAAAATCCCTTTCGTTTCAAAGAAAATGTTGCAAAAAAGAGCAAAATGTGATATGATCATTATCGACGAAAAAAAGCGGATTGAAACGGGGGACACATGGAAACCGAACGACTGATGATAGATTTTTTGCGGGAATCCGATAAAGCAGACTATTTTAAGAATATTTCAAACGACCGCAAAGTGCTTCAAACTTTCGTATGCAATTACGAGGAAGATTTGGAATCCTTCGATTTTTCCCGCAATTTGGCAATTCCCGATTTGTTTGCGATCCGGCTGAAAGAAACAGGAAGATTGATCGGGATCATTTTGATTTGCGAGTTGAAAGGCGATTCCTGCGAGATCGGTTACGGAATCGGTTCGGCATACTGGAACAGGGGATACGCCACCGAGGCGACCAAACGTTTTTTGGAGTATTGCTTTTTCGAACGGGGGTTCAAAACCGTTTTCGCTTCCTTTTTTACCGGGAACGAGGCCTCGCGCCGCGTCATGGAAAAGTGCGGCATGAAATACAGCCATTTTTGCGAAAAGGAGTTTACCTACCTTGGCGAAGAACGCGATTTGACATACTACGTCATTCACAAGGGAGAGCGGGCTAAAATATGAAAAAAGCGGCGGAACCGATTGGTTCCGCCGCTTTTCCTATTTGTTTCTTATTATTTTCTTTATTATTTCCGAATGGTCAAAACGCCGTCGGTGCAGTGGACGTAATAGCTCTTCATACCCTCGTCCCATGCAATGACCTTGTTGGTTTGCGTATAAGCGTTTCCGCTGGTGTCCGGCTTTTCCACCGAGTTCCACTGCGCTTTCGTTCCTTCAAAAGTGAAATCGGTCAGCGCCGTGCAGGAGCCGAACGCGCCTTGATCCAGGAAAGAAAGTGTGGAGGGCAGGCTGATTTCGGAAATGCCGCTGCAACTCTCAAAGGTGGATTCACCAATGGTGCGAATTGCGGAAGGGAGAGTAATGGTGGTCAGTGCCATACAGCCGTAGAACGTTTGTTTCAGGGCAATCACCTTGTCCGAAAGGAAGACGACATCGGTCAGCGATTTGCAACCCTTAAATGCACCGTTTCCAACGGCACTCACACTTTCGGGAATGGTAATCGACGTAAGACTTGTGCAGTTTTGGAAAGCAAAGGCTTTTATTTCGATCAGCGTTTCGGGAAGCTCGATCGTTCGAATGCCGGTGCAGCCATAGAAGGTACCCTCGCCAATATTGGTAATTGCGCCAAGGGTGACCGAGGTCAAGCCGGTGCAGTTGTAAAAGGCCGCGTCAAAATTTTGTAAGCTGTCCGGAAGGGTGACGCTCTTCAAATCCGAGCAGTTGCGAAAAGCGTAAACGCCAATCGTTTTCATTCCTTCGGGGAACTGTACGCCGGTCAATTTTCCGCAGCCGTCAAAGGCGTAGTTGCCAATCACGGTCAAGTCGGCGGGCAGGTTGATCGTTTTCAGCGCGGTACAACCGCTGAAAGCAAGGTTTTCAATGGTGGTAACGGTAGCGGGAAGAACCACCTCCGTAATGCCGGTGTGGTTCAAAAACGCCATGCGCCGAATGGTGGTAACCGTTTTCCCGGTATCGGAAACCGAAGGGATCTCCTTTGCGTCCGCGGCTTTGAAGAGTTTACCGGGAGCAACCGAGCAGGTTGTTTCGTCAATATCGGTAAAAATCCATTTGGTGTCTTCCGCAACCGTTTTGCGGGAGCAGGAAGCAAACAGACCGACAACCGAAATGCAAAGGGTCAAAGCGACCAAAAGCGCAAGTGTTTTTTTCATGTTTTGGTTGACCATGCCTTTCCGAAAAATAGGAGATTCCACAATTCTCCATAATAGATAAGCATATTTTAACATAATTCAAGGGGTTTGTCAACCCTTTCCGCTAAACTTCCCAAGATCGCAAAAAGAAGGGGAGCGCCCCGTGCGGGGCGCTCCCAAATGGAATTTCTTGTTTTTAATACCGCTTGTAAACATTTATAACATTTTTCAAGCGATTTTGAAGGAAAGTTAATTCTTCCAATAATCTTTATGCAATGTTCAATCTTGAAGCCCTTTCAGAAGCGGTGAAGAATCTAAATAGCTCTGGGCTTAAAATGTGGCTTTATTTGAATAAAAATCAAGATGGGTTTAAGGCTGAATTAAGTCAGGCGGCATGTAGGGACTGGGGCATTCAAAAAGACAGTTATTACAAATGTATTTGTTAAAGTTTTTTTCGAAGGGTGCGGAAACCGTTTTTTTCAAAAAAGGTTCCCGCAAATCATTTCCTTCTTAATTCATCTTTGCGGATTTTTGACGGCACCTGAGTTTTTGAATGAGGGTAAAGACGCAAAAAACAAAATGGAACATAAGAAGGGTGAGCAGAGCAAGTCCGAGAATATAAGCAAATCCGCCGTTTCCGCCCGACAGGTTCCAAATGAATTTGAGTGCGGGATTATTTGAGTGGCGCAGAAGGAACATATAGTTTCTGTCGAAGGTTTTGTCGATCAAATAAACCGGCAGGGCCAGTGCAAGGATCATACCAAGCGATATCCATACGCCCGCATAGTTCATGCGCATGTCTCCGGCAATATATCGTGCAAGAGTGTAGGCGATGATGGCGGCATGCAGGACAAACTGATGGATTGCATAAAAGCTGATCGGCGGATAGGCGGTGACGGTGGGAAACAGGAGCGCCATGAATGCGGCAGGAAGAAAAGCATAGCAAAGAACCGGTTTGAACAAACGGTTGTCCGGCCAGAACGTGTCGATGAGGATCGCATATTCGGCAAAACTGCAAATATGGAGCGGAAGATGTACGGCGGCAGGGGCATCGGTCAGCCCCACGACGCATTGTTTTCCGGCTTCAAATAGTATGAGAAAGAGTGCCATGCCTTTTCGCAGATGGTCGCGCCCTTTTTCGTTGCTCTTTTTGTAGGCAAACGAAAAGAAGAAGATCCCTGCAGCGAGAACCACCAACCAGAGGATATGCGGAAGGGAGAAGCAGCCAAAGCCTTCTCCGGTTTTTTCAGATGAATCTATATATGTCCAAAAACTGTTCTGTGTCATTTTGCGTTCCTTTCTTCTATAGCGTCCAAAGCTCCTTTGAGGTAGGCTTTCGCCAGTCGATCAATCGGAATGTCGTATCGCTCGGACATGATCTTAAAAATGTCAAGTGGAATCACGAGCTCGGTGTAAGAGGTTCGACTGCCGATATTTCGGCCGAGCCCGAACGCTTCAATGAGCAGTTGCATCGGTTCCAGATCCCGACTCCAGATTTTGGAAACGCTCTTCCAATACTGCGTCGCACGTTTGTTGTGCAAAAAGAGCAGGGCAAACGAAATCGTAAAGCCGATCGCCAGCATCAAAAGTGCAGAGACCCATGGGGGCAAGAATGCTTTTGTTTTGTAAAAATCCGACCAGCCGCCCCGTTCCGTTCCGACGAGATAGACCATGACAAAATAAACGATCATATAAGCCCAATAGGGGATCAAAGCAAGCGGGGCGGATTTGCGAGAAAAGGGAACTCCCGTTTCCACGCATTGGAAGATTACGATGGTCAGCGCAGGAGAAGCGATATGCAACCAAAAGTTGGTTCCCGTTACCGCACGGATCCCTTGTGTCGGCCAGATCAGGGCGAGCGCCGCCACCATTGTGGTCGCAATGCAGATCGCGGCGGAATACTGCAACAAAGTGATCCAGTTCGGCAGGGCAAAGCGCTTTTTTCGGATTCCTTCGACCGCATAGGGGATCATGAAAGATGCGGCAACGGCAGACAGTATGTTAGACCACACCGTAAAGTATTGTAAGGGGTGTATCCCTGTCCCATTGTACTTCTTTGCCATCAAGAAGATCGAAACGAATGCGAAGCAGCACACGAGGATGCCGGCGACCAGCGCAATGATGCTATGCGTTTCCCCCAGTGCGATCAGGTATTTTTTCTTTTGTTTCATGTCCTACCTCCGCTGTGCTGTCTGTCATTTCTGCTTTAATATAACATAAATTGATCCAGAATGCAAGAAGGTTTAGAAAAAAAGGATTTCAAAGTTGTTAGGAAGTTGACTATAGCAATGAACATTTTCCCCCAAAAGCAAGAACACCCTTGATTTTTGGGAAAATCCATCCCCCAATCAATCAAGAGTGTTCATTGGTTCAGCGAAAAAAGTTGGTTGGTCTGTTGTGCTCATTTCATCCACTTTTTCCAACATTCATCGGCTTGGCGCGCTCTCTGCCAAAGTGCCGAAACATCAGTCGTGGAGCCGCTTTTCGCCGTTTTCAATACAATTTATATTTCAACCGCAAATTATCAGCGATCATCGCGATAAATTCGCTATTGGTCGGTTTTCCGCGCCCCTGCTGAATGGTGTAGCCGAAATAGGAGTTGAGCGTATCCACGTCGCCGCGATCCCATGCCACCTCAATGGCATGGCGAATGGCGCGCTCCACCCGGCTGGTGGTAGTGGAGTACTTCTTTGCCACGCTGGGGTAGAGGACTTTCGTTACCGAATTGATAATATCGTTATCCTGCACGGTGAGCAGAATGGCTGTGCGCAGGTATTGGTAGCCCTTGATATGCGCCGGTACGCCGATTTGATGAATGATCTGCGTGACCTGCGACTCGATATCCGGCGATTTTTCAGCCGCGCTTGCTGCCTTTGCAAGATCGTTTTGCCGCCCGGCAAGCAGACTTTCAATGTGGTTGCAAAGACTGGTCATATTGACCGGCTTGGGCAGGCAGAGATCGGCGCCCGCCTCGCTTGCCTGAACGAACAGGTTTTGGTTGGTGACCGATGAAACGACGATGAAAACAGGGGAATCGGCGTCCTTCTTATTTGCGTGGCAAGCGCGCAAAAGACCAATGCCGTCCAGTTTCGAGAGCCAAACGTCCAAAAGAACGACCGAAGGGCGCACACGCTCGATTTTTGCAAGGGCTTCCTCGCCGTTGGCGGCCTCCTCAATGCTGCGGTAACCGGCGCGCAGCAAACTTTCGCGCAGTTGCGCGCGGGTGGCAGGGCTTTCGTCTGCAATCAGAATGCGGGTGGTATATTCCATGGTAAACATCCTCCGTCAAATTTTTTCTTATTTTTCCTTGACAGGAATATTTTACCATATTTTGGAAAATTTTGCAAGCCCTATTTTGGCGAAATAATGACCAAAATTTGGGCTTGAAAAATGGTAAATTTTTACAATTATGGTAGTAAACGGGTTATTTTGGAGAATGTTTGCAGGGGTCGTAGAAAAATCCTGTCAAATCCATTTCCCAACGGCCGTCGGAATTTCGGGAAAAACCGATGGCTTTGACGAGCGTTTCATTTTGGCAATCGGCGTCGAAAAAAGCGCGATGAACGCCGCAAAGGTCGATGAAGTTCAAAACGCCCCGGCCGAGAATGAAAAAAGTTTCAAATTCGTATTTTTCGGGCGCCCAGGCAAAATCCACAATCTTTCCGCCCTCGGCGTTCATGGTAAATTGGCAAACGCCTTTCAGGTCGCCGTCCCGCACGGCGCTGTACGCCATGGTTTCGGGACGGTAGGGAATGCCGCAAACGCCGCAAATGCGCTCTTGTTCTTCTTTTTTTTGAATCGACAAAACTTCCAACATGATCTTGAATCCTCGTTATTGCTTTCCTTTTAATAAATATTGCACTTCTTCGGCGCTTAAAAACCGCCATTTCCCGGCCGGCAGAGAGCCAAGACGAACTTTACCGATCGCCACGCGCGAAAGCCGCGCGATTTTTAGCCCGACCAGCTCGCACATCCGGCGGATCTGCCTGTTGCGCCCTTCCCAAAGGGTCAATTCCAGCTTGTCCGGCGAAAGTTGACGAACGCCCACCGGCAAAAGCGGGTAGCCGTCCAGCTCCATAGGTGCGGAAAGTGCCTCGATTTGCGCCCCGGTCAGCGGCGCGCGGAAGGTGACCTCATAAATTTTGGGAATTTCGTGGCGCGGGTGGGTCAGCCGATTGGCAAAATCGCCGTCGTCGGTCAGAAGGAGCAAGCCGTCGGAATCCATATCCAGCCGCCCGACGGGGTAAAGCCGGACGTTTAGTTTAACGAGATCGGTGACCGGCGTGCGGCCTTTTTCATCCTTTGCCGTGCAAACGATCCCGCGCGGTTTGTTGAGCATAACGTAATGTTTCTGCGCGCTTTGCGGCAAAACCTGTCGTCCCTCAAAGCAAACAAGATCGGTTTGGGGATCGATCTTCTGTCCGATACCGGCGGGCTCGCCGTTCACGGTGACAAGACCGCCCGAAACGGCGGTTTCAGCGGCGCGCCGCGAGCAAACGCCGCAATCGGCAAGGTATTTTTGAATGCGGACCGTTTCCATTGCGCGCCTCCTTTTTTGGGTTTATTGAATATGAAAAATCTTTTTCCAAAGGGATACGAACCAGTTTTCTTTTTTCTGCTTTTCCACCGAAGTTTTCGCAACCAGCGGCGTTTGGGCGATCTCTTCACCGTCAGCGTACCAAACCGCACGGCCGACGGTTTTTCCTTCGGAAAAGCCCGCGTACAAAAAGCGGGGAAGTTCGATTACCATTGTGACATCCCCGTGCGAGGAAGGCAGAATGATTTTTACCGTCGCGGGGTTGGAAACCGCAACGGTATCCGCAATTCCGCCAACCACCGGCAAAGAAAGCGAAATTTCGCCTGCGGTTGCCAATGAAAGCGCCGAGAGCGCCGCAAAGCCGGCGTCCAGCATGGCGCGGTGATCGGCCCAATCGGAGGGGGCGTCGAGCGTGACGGCAATGAGCGAAAGCCCCTCACGCTCGGCGGCGGATACCAGACAGCGCCCGGTGCGCTTGGTAAAGCCGGTTTTTACGCCGAAAGCGCCTTCGTAGAGCCGCAGGAGTTTGTTGTGATTGACCAGCAGCCGCACGCCGTCCGAGCCGTTGTGCGGGATCGTTTTTTTGCGGGTGGCGACCATTTCCCGGATCAAAGGATTTGCCAGCGCGGCGCGGGCAATGATGGCAAGCTCGCGCGCGGTGGTATAGTGCGCGGGATCGTCCAGCCCGTGGGGGTTGGCGAAATGGGTGTTTTCCAAGCCCAGTTCTTCGGCCTTTCGGTTCATCAGATCCGCAAATTCTTCCACACCGCCGGCAACGCCGAAGGCAATGGCAACCGCCGCATCGTTCGCCGAGTTGAGCAAAAGCGCCCAGAGCAGTTCTTCCAGGGTCAGCTCCTCGTCCTCAAACAGATAGATCGAGGAACCCTCGGTGCCAACCGCTTCTTTTGGCGTGCTTATAACCAAGTCGGGGTCTGCGTGTTCCAGAGCGACCAGCGCCGTCATGATTTTGGTTGTGCTTGCCATGGGCAGGCGGGCGTCGGCGTTCTTTTCAAACAGGACCGTCCCGGTCGTTTCTTCCATCAAAAGGGCGGCGGGCGCCGAAACGCCAACGTTCACGTGAACGTCCGAAATACGAATTTACT
>JBGUNW010000007.1:0-6101 GCA_045117555.1 Eubacteriales bacterium | reverse complement strand
CCCTTTGCAGGGTTCCAACCGCGCGCAGATGCCCACGCAAAAATCATCCTCGGAAATACCGTATTTCGCCCGGAAAAGCTCCAATTCGCCCGGCAAAACTTCGCGTACCGGCTCGCACCCGTTGGGAATAACGGCAATTTTTTTCCTTGGTATTCCCGTTTTTCGCAAATCGGTTATAGCCGCCCTTGCCGTTGCAACGGCGCCGTCACAAAGCGCATTGTTCCAAAAGTTGCGCGCAAGGCGGGTAAAAAACGGCCTTTTTTCAACCGGGAAGGTACAATGGCGGGTATAAAGCACTTTTTTGCCCGATAGCTTGCCCGCAAGACGCGCGGACAGCGCCGCGCTGGTGTGGATAAGATCGGGTCTGACCGCGCGGATCACGCCCAGGAGCTCCCAAACCGACGCGGCCGAAAGTTGATCGCACGGGTAGTTTAGTTCCACCACCCGCGTTTTCGTTTCCAGCACCCTTCGGCGCAGCCGGCTCCCCCGCGGGAGCGCGACCACGCTTTCCACCTTTTCGCGGTCAAAATGGCGCAACAGATTGACAAGCAACACCCCCGCGCCGCCGATATTGGAATCGCTGATGACGTGCAGTACCCGCATTTCGATTTTCCTCTTTTCCGCTCGTTTTGATTAGTTTTTGCGCGAAAACGGGATAAAAATACCCGTTTTTTTCACCCTTTTTGTAAACTTTTTTGCATGGGATTGCAAAAAGACGGGAAAAGTGATAAAATAGAAACGGAAACAAAAAAAGGAGGATCGTTTTATGGATCCCAACCAAAATGATTTTCAAAACGGCTTTCCGCCCGTAGACCTGGAAGGTCAGGTCTGGCGCGGCCGCAGAATGGCGATTGCTTCCTTCATCTTCGGCATTGCCGCCCTGCTCTTCCTCTTTTTGGGCGGGCTTTGGTTTGATATGATCGCCATAGCGCTTGCCATTATTTTTGCCATTGTTTCGCGCAAGCAGGCGGGCAAATGGAGCGGGTTCTCGATTGCGGGATTGGTACTTGGCATTCTTGCGCTGGTCGCAACGATCGCGCTGGTGGCCATTGGCACTTATATCGTGCTGGAAGCGATCAACCACCCGGACGGCGAAATTGCCAAACTGCTGGATCAATACCTTTTGCAAACGCAGGGCAGAACGCTTTCCGAGATCATCAAGGCCATGACGGGAAGATGATGTATCCCGTATAATAACCCCCGGGGGCCGCCCCCCGGGGGTTTATTTTGCTTTTTTCAAATTGCGTGAACACCCAGTTTGGCGTCGGCATGGTCGGCGTCCAAACCGTATTTCTTTGCCTTGCGGTACTCGAAAAACTTTTTGGAAACCTCCGGGAAGAGCGCGTAAGAAAGAACGTCCTCGTCCTGTTCCAAATAAGGCGCGATCTCGGCGCGCAGGGTTTCCAGCTCGGGTTTGAGCGCGTCGGCGGGACGGTAGGTGATGCGCTCCTCGTTTCCGATGATCTTCTTGACGAAAGCGGGATCGATCTCCACCGGCGTTTTGCCGTATTCGCCGCGCACCAGTCCTCGGAACTCCTTGGTGGTGGTCTTATACCGCTCGCCCATAATGACGTTGAACACCGCCTGCGTTCCCACGATCTGCGAGGATGGCGTTACCAGCGGCGGATAGCCGACGTCGGCACGCACGCGCGGCACTTCTTCCAGCACGGCGGTGAGTTGATCCGACTTCCCTGCCTGCGCCAGCTGGCTCATCAGGTTGGAGAGCATTCCGCCCGGCACCTGGTAGCGCAGAGCGTTGACGTCCACTTTGAGCGCCTTGGGGTTGAGCTGTCCGCTTGCAAGATATTTTTCGCGCAAAGGCGTGAAATACTTGGTAATGGGATCCAGTTTATCCAAACTGATACCGGTATCGTACTCGGTTCCCGCAAGGGCGGCCACCATCGCCTCGGTGGGCGCTTGCGAGGTTCCCATTGCCATGGGGGAGATTGCCGTGTCGATCACGTCCACGCCCGCTTCCACCGCTTTGAGAAGCGTCATAGAGGCGAGGCCGGAGGTGTAATGCGTGTGCAGCTGGATCGGCACTTTGACCGACTCTTTGAGTGCCTTGACAAGGTCGTAGGCATCGTAGGGTTTGAGAAGCCCCGCCATATCTTTAATGCAAATGGAATCGGCGCCCATTTCTTCCAGCTGTTTTGCATAGTTGGAAAAGTACTCCAACGTGTAAACCGGGCCAGTGGTATAGGAAAAGGCCGCCTGCACGTGTCCGCCCTCTTTTTTGGTGGCGTTAATGGCCGTTTTGAGGTTGCGGGGATCGTTGAGCGCGTCGAAAATGCGAATGATGTCAATGCCGTTGGCGATCGACTTTTGCACGAAATATTCCACCACGTCGTCCGAATAGTGGCGATAGCCCAGAATATTCTGCCCGCGGAAGAGCATTTGTAATTTTGTCTTTTTCACCCGTTCGCGGATCTTACGCAGGCGCTCCCACGGGTCTTCATTCAAGAAACGCATACAGGCGTCAAAGGTGGCGCCGCCCCAAGCCTCCAACGAATGGTAACCAACTTGATCCATGGTTTCCAGAATGGGGAGCATTTCCTCGGTGGTCATGCGGGTTGCGATGAGCGATTGGTGCGAATCGCGCAAAACCGTTTCGGTAATTTTTACTTTTGCCATTGGTCAAAACTCCTTTTCCGAACTTATTTGAAGAAAGAAAGCAGAACGCCCGCGGCAACCGCCGAACCAATCACGCCGGCAACGTTGGGGCCCATTGCGTGCATTAAAAGGAAGTTTCCGGGGTCTTCCTCCTGCCCCAACTTCTGGCTGACGCGCGCCGCCATGGGAACGGCGGAAACGCCGGCAGAACCGATAAGCGGATTGATCTTGCCGCCGGTAAGCTTATTCATAAGCTTTGCTGTAAGCAATCCGCCAACGGTGGAAATGGCAAACGCCACAAGCCCCAGCGCAATGATGAGGAGCGTTTCCAAGCGCAGAAAGTTTGCCGCAACCGCCGTTGCCCCAACCGAAATGCCGAGGAAAACGGTAACGATATTCATCAGCTCGTTCTGCACGGTTTTGGAAAGCCGCTCGGTCACGCCGCAAACGTTCAAGAGGTTGCCGAACATCAAACAACCGATCAGCACCAGCGCGTCCGGCACGATCAAACCGACGATGACCGTTACGATTATGGGGAAAATGATTTTTTCCACGCGGGAAACCGAACGAAGCGCCGTCATACGGATTTTGCGCTCTTTTTTTGTGGTCAACAGCTTCATCAGCGGCGGCTGGATCATGGGAATGAGGGCCATGTAGGAATACGCCGCAATGGCAATGGCACCAAGCAAGTGGGGCGCCAGCGTTTTTGTTACGGTAATGGCCGTGGGGCCGTCCGCCCCGCCGATGATACCGATAGACGCGGCCTCAACACCCAAAAACTGCCCCGAAAGGAGCGCGCCGCCAAACGCCACGAACACGCCGAGCTGTGCGCCCGCGCCAATAAGCAAACTTTTGGGATTGGAGATGAGCGGGGTAAAATCGGTCATCGCGCCAATGCCGATAAAGATCAGGCAGGGATAAATGCCGGTTTTCACGCCGATATAAAGCAGATCCAACAGTCCGCCGTGTTGTAAAACTTCGGCATAGTCGATTTGCGTGCCGGCAAACCATAGTTCCGAATGGAAGAGTCCCCCGCCCGGAAGATTTGTGAGAAGCATGCCGACGGCGATGGGCAAAAGCAGGAGCGGCTCAAACTTTTTTCCGATAGCAAGATAAATCAGCACTCCCGCAACCGCCAACATGATCAAGGTCTTCCACCAGGTTTCCTGCCCGTCAAACAGCCGGGCAATACCGGTGGAATCCAAAAAGTTTTTGATTGCCTCTAACATGGGTAAAATCCTTTCTGTATATTTTGCAATTCCGGAAAGGGTTTAACGATAGGTCACTAAAACCGCGTCGGTGGCAACGGTGGAGCCGGGGGCAACCGCAACGGTATCAATCGTTCCGTCGGCAGGGGCAAGGATCTCGTTTTCCATTTTCATAGCTTCCAGAACGCACAAAAGCGCGCCTTTTTTCACACTGTCGCCCGCTTTGACGGCAACTTTGAGAATGTTGCCCGGCATGGGGGCTTTCACGGCGTTTGCGCCGGCCGGAATTGTTGCCGCGGGAGCGGCCTTCGGTGCGGCGGGAGCCGCTTTGGGTGCCGCGGGGGCGGGAGCAGTTCCTTCATTGATTTCTTCTACACAAACGTCGTATGCAACGCCGTTGACGGTAACACGATAATTTTTCATTTTTTATACCATACCTTTCTGATGTTCGGATTTCAAAATTCAATGCAAGCGGCGGAAGGAGACCACGCGAAAGCCGGTGGTGCGCCCTTCCTCTTCTCTTGCGGCGGTAATGGCCGCGGTAATGGCGGCAACGAGCGCACCATCGTCGGACGAAACGGTTTCGGGTTGAAGGTCAACCGCTTGCGCCGGTGCGGACGGTTCCTCTTGGGCTTGCTTTTTCGCCTTTTTCTTTCCGGCGGCCGAAATGCAAAGGTGGAACAGCTCGATTATGCCCCAAAGCAGAGCAAGAACGCCGAAAATGGCCGCCATACCCAAAAGGGATACGGTTCCCGCCTCGCTTGCCCGTTCACCGAACGGGCGCGGGTCTTTCGTCAGCAAAAACAATAACTGATTCATAAATCATCCTCCCGTTAAAGCGGAAGATTGCTGTGGAGCCGGTTTGGGGTTCCGTCGTTCTTTTCAAGCAACATATAAACGGCGGCGCAAATGCGCTGGCGAAGCTCCGCCGGGTCGATCACGTCGTCAATGCTGCCGTCGGCGGCCGCCGCCTCGGGCGAGGCGCACTCGGCTTTCCACTTGGCAACCAGCTCCTCACGCGTGGTGGCTTCGGTGATTTGATCGTTCCAAAGGAAGGCCACGGCAGATTCCGGCACCATGGTGCTGATCTCGGCCGTCGGAAGCGCGTAAACCACATCGGCTCCGAGGGCTTTGGACCCCATAAGCGTGAATACCGCGCCGTATGCCTTGCCGACGACGGCGGTGATCTTTGCCGTGGTGGCGTTTGCGTAGGTCATGGCCAGTTTTCCGAGCGCGGCGGCAAGGGGACTTCCCTCCTCCGCAGAGCTGACGGCAATGCCAACGCTATCGGTCAAAGTAATAACAGGCAGGCCGAAACTATCGCAAAAGCCGATAAAGCGAGCCGCTTTTTTTGCGCCATCGGCGGTGATAACGCCGTTGTTTGCAACGATTCCGCAGGGAACGCCGCCAAAGCGCGCCAGAGAAACGCGCATTTCATCGGCATAGCCCGCGCCGATCTCCAACAGCGTACCCGCGTCGGCAAGTTCGCCGACTTCGGCGGTTGTGACCGCGCGGTTAACGTCGTCGGAAGAAGTTTCGGCGGCAACGCCTTCTTCGGCATTTGCCGGAAGCAGGTCGATCAATGTCCGCAAAGTGGCAAACGCTTCGTCCTCGTCCGCAACGGTCACCGAGGAAAGGCCTTTTTCGCGAGCATATTCCACGGTACCAACCTCTTTGCCCACTACGAAAGGCGCATTAACGGAAAGTTGGGATTTGCCGTCGACCAACACGGTCAGATCAAACATGGCCGCGGCGGTGGCGGCAAGACCCGCGCAAATACCGCTGATGAACGCGATTTGTGGAACGGCACCCGAAGCACGGCTGACCGAGGCAAGCAGTTTGCCGAACGCCGAGAGCGCCGAGGCCCCGTCGGCAACGTAAGCGCCCGCGCTATCGAACATACCGACGACCGGCGCGCCGTTTTTGAGGGCGAGCGCGTAAAGATCGGCGATCTTCTCGGCTTGCAGTGCGTCAAACGCGCCTTTTTGGCGGTCGCTATCCTGCGAAAAGGCGTAAACCAGCCGGCCGTTCACCGCACCGTAACCGCACACGGCGCCGGTTTGAGCACCGTCCGGTCTTTTGCGGTAAGCACCCAGTTCCACAAAGGTTCCGGCATCAAACAGCCGGGCAATTCTTTGGGAGCCAACCGAATTGTTTTTCATACCTAAAAACTCCTTTTTTCAAAGAATAAAATCCGATACGGGCGGGATTTTTCGGGAAAAAATCCATAATCCCCCACATTACTTTTATTGTATCACGGAATTGAAAAAATGTCAAGAA
>JBGUNW010000006.1:0-13808 GCA_045117555.1 Eubacteriales bacterium | reverse complement strand
TCTGTCGGCGTCCCGCCAACAAAGCGCGCGGGTTGCTTTGGGAATTTGTCGGCGGCAAGATCGAGCCGGGCGAGGCGCCGCGGCAGGCGCTTGCGCGGGAATGCCGCGAGGAGCTTGGCGTTTCGGTTTGCGTCGGTTTGCCGTATCTGACCGTGGTACACGAATACTCCGATCTAACCGTTCGCCTTTCGTTGTATCAAGCGGTCCTTCCGGCGGGGGAAACACCGAAAAAACTGGAACATGACGAACTGCGCTGGATCACGCCGGAAGAGATTCCGCAGTTTGAGTTTTGCCCGGCCGATCAAATCATTTTGGAAAAAATCCAAAGGGAAGGGCTGCCCAAAATCAGCGAATTGCAGAAAGAACTGCTTTTCATGCAGGATCTTTCCTACCGCAAGTTTCAAATTTCCCTGATCCCAACCGTCAATCCCGAAACGGTCATCGGCATTCGCACCCCCGTGCTGCGGGCATTTGCAAAACGGTTTGCAAAATACAACGAAGCAACCGCATTTTTGCGGGACTTGCCGCATACCTATTTTGAGGAAAAGAATCTGCACGCGTTTTTGATTGAACAAATGGGTGATTATGCCCAAACGATTGCCGCGCTGGACGCCTTTTTACCGTACGTGGACAACTGGGCAACCTGCGATTCGCTTTCCCCCAAGTGTTTCCAAAAGCACCGCCCGGAATTGCGAAAAGAGATTGACCGCTGGCTCTGTTCGCCGCACACCTATGTTGTCCGCTTTGCGATCAAAACACTGATGACCGAGTTTTTGGGAGATGATTTTCTGCCGACCGACCCGGAGCGCCTTGCGGCGTATCAAACCGGCGAATACTATTTGCAAATGATGATCGCGTGGTATTTTGCAACCGCGCTTGCCAAACGTCCGGACGATATTTTCCCGTATTTCCGAACCGGCGTGCTGAACCCCGCCGTTCGCAAAATGGCTGTGCGAAAGGCAAAGGACAGCTTTCGCATTCCCAAAGAGAAAAAAGAACTTTTCAATCATATTTGAAAAAGAAAGGAGAAACGCCATGTCGCAACCGGTTCATCTGACCTGTATTTCGTTGCAAACCGGCAGGGAGATTCCCATTCCCGAAAAAACCGTACTCTGCCTCGGGAATTTTGACGGCGTTCACTCCGGTCACCGGGAGTTGATCCGCGAGGCGTTACGCGTTCGTCAAACGGTTGGAATGGGTGTTTCCGCCGGGGCATTTTGTTTCCGTGCGCTCTCCTCCGATCTGCTTGTCAAGCGGCCGCCCGAGCACCTCACCACCGGGGAGGAGCGGCAGGAGCTGTTTGCCAAAGCGGGGCTGGATTTTGTCCTTCTTGCCGACTTTGCCGAGGTGCGCGGACTTTCCCCCACGGAGTTTGCAATCGGAATTTTAAGAAACGAATGCCATTGCGTTGCCGCTGTTTGCGGTTTTAACTACCGCTTTGGGAAGGGCGCCGTCGGAACGGCGGAAGACCTTTGCGCGCTTCTCGGCGTGCCGGTTACGGTTTGCCCGGCGGTTGTAATTGACGGCGAGCCGGTCAGCTCCACGCGCATTCGCGCAGCCGTTCGCGAAGGGAAGGTTGCCGAAGCCGCCCGCCTGTTGGGGTATCCTTATACGCTTTCGGGAGCCGTTCAACACGGCAAAGAGCTGGGGCGCAAGCTCGGCTTTCCCACCGCCAACCAGAATTTTCCGCCGTTTGCGGCCATTCCCCGGCACGGCGTTTACGCCACCGAATGCGTTTTGGATGGCGTCCGCTATCGCGGCGTCAGCAATGTCGGAAATCATCCAACCGTCGATTCGCCCGAAACCGCCGTCAACTGCGAAACTTACCTGATCGGCTACGAGGGCGATCTTTACGGCAAATCCCTGACCGTTGCCTTTTTACGGTTCCTTCGCCCCGAAAAGAGCTTTGCGAGTGTGGAAGAATTAAAAAATCAAATTGCAAAAGACGCCGAAATGGCAAAACAATTATAAAGGAGAACGAATATGAACGAAATTTACGAGTTTCTCAAATCCTGCGGCACGTATTATCTCGCAACTACCGAGGGGGATCAGCCCCGCGTGCGCCCGTTCGGAACGATCGACCTTTTTGACGGCAAACTGACGATTCAAACCGGCAAGCGCAAGGATGTTTCCCGCCAGATGCACGCCAACCCGAAAATTGAGATCTGCGCGTTTGGAAACGGCAAATGGATCCGTGTAGAAGCAATCGTCAAAGAGGACGCGCGCCTGGAAGCGCAGGAGCATATGCTCGCCGCCTATCCCGAACTCAAAGCAATGTATGCCGCCGGGGACGGAAATACTGAAATTTTCAAGCTGGAATCCGGCAAAGCTACCATTTCTTCGTTTACCGACGCGCCGAAAACCATTCTGTTCTGAATTTTTGCCAAACGCTTGCATTTTGCGGCGAATTATGGTAGAATAAATACGCAAAACCAAAAATTTCATACGCGGCCCTTGGGTTCAGCAAAGACAGCCGGCTGATCAACAGGGAAATTTCGGTGAAAATCCGAGGCAACAGTCATTACCGTAAAAAAATTCGCCCAAGGCGAATGAGGAGCGCTTCGCTCCGCAAGTCGGAAGACCTGCCGGGTCGCTTGAATTGGATCGGTGTTTCCGGGCAATGGGGAGTGCGGATCGCGGGAAAGGTGGAACCCACAGGGCAGGGGTCTGCTTTTTTCGGCGTTCCCTCTTTCAAATGCAAATTTGAAAGAGGCTTTTTTCTGCGTGCCGGAATTTCGATAGATTTTTCATTTTTCAAAAAACAAGGAGAAAAGAAAATGAAACGCACGAAAAACGTAGCAAGATTTTTAACCCTGCTGTTGGTTCTTTGCATGGTCTTCCTTCCGCTGGTTGCCTGCAAAAAGCAAAACGTAAACGGCTACTGCACCGTGGTCGTGGCCACCGAGCCGGAGACCGTTTATACCGTGGATCTGGACAAGCTCGGAACGGTTGAGAACGGACTGATGTCGGTTTTGGATTATCTGAAAGCCAACGAAGGACTTACCTATGAATCCAACGATACCGGCTACGGCGCATTTTTGACCAAAATTCTTACTTTGGATTCCGCATCGATTACCAACGGGTTTATCACGCTCCTGACCTCTGTGGAAAAGGATTTTGACGTTACCGAGTATGCGGTGGAAAAAGATTATAAGGGAACCAAAGTCGTTACCTCCGGCCTTGGCGCTTCCTCCATGACCATTCAGGCGGACGCGGTTTACTACATTGCCCTTTCTTCCTATTGATGAATCAAAAAAAATCTTTTGCGCGCGGCGCTATTTTCCGGGTTGCCCTGGTCGGCATATGCGCCGCGCTCATTGAAGCGGTCAAACTCGCGCTGTCGGGCATTCCGAACGTGGAAGGTGTAACCCTGCTTTGCGCGCTGTTCGGGTATTGCTTCGGCTGGTACGGCGTGCTTTCCACGGCGGTGTTCGTTTCCATCGAGCCGCTGATTTACGGATATAATACGTGGGTTTTATCCTACTATCTATATTGGCCGTTCGTTGCCATCGTATTTCTGCTTTTGCGAAAGCGTGGAATCAGGAACCGCTTTCTTTTAACGGCAATCGCCGTTTTGCTGACCGTTTGGTTCGGCGTTTTGACAAGTCTTGTGGACGTTGGATTATTTACGGGCTTTTGGGATAATTTCTGGGGCAGATTCGGCATTTATTATATGCGCGGCATCTGGTTCTATGTGGTACACGTTGCTTGCAACATCGTCGTTTTTCCGCTCTTGTTCCGCCCGCTTTCCAATCTTTTAATCGGGCTTTCGGAGCGGTTTTTCCCAAACCGAAAAAAATCCGAAAAAGGGCTTGACAAACAGGAAGAAACGTGATACAATATCTGTAAAGCAAATCGCTTTACAGTTTTTGAGGTGCGAAGATGTTTGAGAAAGACCTGAAAATCGGATATTTGCTCGATTTTTACGGGGAAGTGCTTTCCGAGCGGAAGCGCACGGTTTTGGATTATTACTATAACGATGATCTTTCGCTTGCCGAAATCGCCGCGGAGTTGGGCGTCAGCCGTCAGGCGGTACGCGAGCTCATCGGCAAAGCCGGCGAGGAGCTCCGTTTTCTGGAAGAAAAGCTGGGGCTTGCCGAACGGTTTCGCAAAACGCAGGCGTGCGCCGGGCGACTGCTGGAACTGTTGGATCAAAAGGCGCCGGAAGAAGAGATACATCAGGCGGCGGAAGAACTGGCAGAGCTGGTTCGCTGACTGCGGAAAGGGGGAAACGCTTTGTTTGAAAGTCTTGGCGAAAAATTAAGCAACGCGTTCAAGCGTTTCCGAAATAAAGGAAAACTGACCGAGGCCGACGTCAAATCGGGTATGCGCGAAATCAAACTTGCGCTTCTGGAAGCCGACGTTAACTTCAAAGTCGTGCGCGATTTTATCAAAATCGTTTCGGAGCGCGCCGTGGGAGCCGAGGTGTTGGAATCTCTGCTTCCCGCGCAGCAGGTGGTCAAAATCGTCAACGAGGAGCTGACCGCGCTTATGGGCGGCTCGCAATCCAAATTGACCATCGCGCCCAAGCCGCCTACGATCATAATGATGGTCGGTTTGCAGGGCGCGGGCAAAACCACCCATGCCGGCAAATTGGCAGGCATGTATAAAAAGCAGGGCAAGCGCCCGCTTCTGGTCGCCGGCGACGTTTACCGCCCGGCGGCGATCAAACAGCTCGAAGTCATTGGCGAAAAGCTGGAAATCCCGGTGTTTTCGCTAGGCGATAAGGTTTCTCCCGTTGAAATTGCAAAGCAGGGCGTCAAGTACGCCGAGCAAAAGGGCTTTGACATGGTGTTTATCGACACTGCCGGCCGCTTGCAGATCGACGAAGCGCTCATGGAGGAACTGCAAAACATCAAAAAGGCGGTCTCGCCCACCGAAATTTTGCTCACGGTGGACGCTATGATCGGTCAGGAATCGGTCAACGTGGCCGAAACCTTCAACAACCTGTTGGATATTACCGGCGTTATTCTGACGAAGCTGGACGGTGATACCCGCGGCGGCGCGGCGCTTTCCATTCGCTATGTTACCGGCAAGCCCATCAAATTTGTGGGTACCGGCGAGAAGATGGACGCGATCGAACCGTTCTATCCCGACCGTATGGCCTCGCGCATTCTCGGCATGGGCGACGTGCTGACGCTGATCGACAAAGCGCAGCAGGCGTTCGACGAAAAACAGGCGGCGGCGTTGGAGGAAAAAATCCGCAAGCAAACCTTCACGCTGGACGATTATCTGGCGCAAATGGCGCAGTTGCGCAAAATGGGAAATCTGGATCAACTCGTGGGTATGATCCCGGGCATGAACCGGGGTGCGCTCAAAGACGCCAAGATCGACGAAAAGGACCTGGCGCGCACCGAGGCGATCGTCCGCTCCATGACCATGAAAGAGCGCACCTATCCGGAAATCATCAACGCATCGCGCAAAAAGCGCATTGCGGCTGGTTCGGGAACGTCGGTGGAGGACGTAAACCGCTTGCTGAAACAATTTGACCAAATGCTCAAAATGATGAAACAGTTTTCGGGCAACGGCAAACAGGCAAAGAAAATGCTCGGCAGAATGAAAATGCAATTCTGAACCGTTCATTCATAAATTTTAATTTCTATTTTTGGAGGAAAAAACAATGGCAGTAAAAATGAGATTGAGAAGAATCGGCGCCAAGAAGGCCCCTTTCTATCGCGTAATCGTGGCGGACAGCCGCTCCCCGAGAGACGGTCGCTTCATCGAGGAGATCGGATACTACAATCCTCTCACAGAGCCGGCTGAAATCAAAATTGACGCCGAGAAAGCGAAGAAATGGATCACCAACGGCGCACAGCCCACGGAAACCGTCAAATCGCTGCTGAAAAAGAGCGGCATTGTTGACTGATTTTTTCCGAAGAGGGCATTGCTATGGCTAATTTGGAAAAGACCCTTGAAGATGTCGCAAAAGCAATCGTAGAATCTCCGGATGCGGTTAGCGTATCCAAGGAAGAGGACGACCGCTCCATTACGCTTACGCTGACCGTAGCGCCGGACGATATGGGCATGGTCATCGGCAAGCACGGCAAAATCGCAAAAGCGATCCGCGCCGTCATCAAAGCGGCATCCGCGGGAAGCGGAAAAAAAGTCAATGTCGAAATCCGATAAGGATATCGAGAGCAGGACTGTGGCAAATCCCCCTTTGCAACAGTCCTCTTTCGTTTTCTTCCCCGAGGAGAAAATGATCCGCAAAAAGATTTTGGAACACCCGGAGCTTTCGATCCGGGCGGCAAGCGCCGCGTTGGAGGATCAAAAGAAAAAACTGGAACGGCAAACAGCGTTTTTGCTTTCCGCCTATGCGCTTGGAGCGCAAACGGGAACGGAGCTTTCGGCCCTTGCCGCGTCCTTCGCGCAAAAATTGCCCAAAAGCGTTTTCGGCGTTGGGGAAGGGGGCAATCTCCTGCTCCCGCTGGATCTGCTTTTTGAACGAGTCAAAGCGTGCGAAATGCGGCTCGATCGCCTGATTCTGGAACTGGATCCGTTCTGGCAGCCGGACCGGTTTGACCCGGCAAGGTTTGCTTTTCTGGAAGCCATCCTGCCGCAGGCGAATCTGCAAAAAGAGGCCGAGGCCGTCGGCGCAAAGGGAGAGACGATCCGAACAGGCGCAAGAACGCTTTCCGAGCGGATCGGCATATTTTGCCAAACGGCAGTTGAACCCTTTTTCCAAAAGGCGGCGGAAGCGGCCGATTTGGAAGAAAACGGCGCCAATATGCGCTTTGGAAAGCTGGGCGCTCTTTGCGGCGAACTGCAAAACGCCGCCGCGCAGTTTGCGCGGGAGTGTACCGCAAAAGCCGGAGAATTTCGCAAGTTTTGACGGAAAGGAAAGGCCAAACTATGAAAAAGAAATACTTAATGGCATTGGATCAGGGAACCACCAGCTCCCGTTGCATTCTGTTTGACCGAGAGGGGAAGATTTGCTCGCAGGTCCACCGCGAGTTCAAGCAACACTATCCGCAGGAGGGCTGGGTGGAGCACGACGCCACCGAAATTTGGGCTTCGCAAATGGGCGTTGCCGTAGAAGCCATGCAAAGATGTGGGGCCGAGGCCGGAGAAATTGCCGCCATTGGCATTACCAATCAGCGCGAAACGGTGGTCGTTTGGGAAAAGAAGAGCGGAAAGCCGATCTATCACGCAATCGTATGGCAATGCCGCCGCACGGCCGACCTTTGCGCCTCCCTCAAACGGGAAGGTACCGAAAAAATGATCCGTGAGCGCACCGGTCTGTTGGCCGATCCCTATTTTTCAGCCACCAAGCTGGCGTGGATTTTGGATCACGTTCCCGGCGCCAGAGAGCGCGCCGAGAAGGGGGAACTTCTGTTTGGCACCATTGATTGCTTTTTGATTTGGCATCTCACCGGCGGGCGCGTTCACGCGACCGACCCATCCAACGCCGCGCGCACCCTGCTGTTCAATATTCATACCATGCAATGGGATCCCGAACTGCTGCGCCTGTTTCGTATTCCGGCGGCGTTATTGCCCGAGGTCAAAGCGTCCTCCGGCATTTTCGGGGTGACCGACCCGCACCTGTTCGGTGGGGAAATTCCCATTGCCGGCGTTGCGGGCGACCAGCAGGCGGCACTGTTCGGTCAATGCTGCTTTGAGGCCGGCGACGTCAAAAACACCTACGGTACCGGCGGATTTCTTTTAATGAATACCGGCTCCCAACCGATCAACTCTACCAAGGGCCTTTTGACCACGGTGGGGTGGAAGATCGGGAACGAAACGAAATACGTGCTGGAAGGATCGGTTTTTATGTGCGGCGCCACCATTCAATGGCTGCGCGACGGGCTCAAACTGTTCCGCCACGCGCGCGATACCGAGGCAATGGCAACCGCTGTGGAGAACAGCGCCGGAGTATATCTTGTTCCGGCGTTCGTCGGTTTGGGCGCTCCGTATTGGGACGCTTACGCTCGCGGCACCATTCAGGGATTGACCCGTGGCGTAAAGCCCGAGCATATCGTTCGGGCGGCGCTGGAAGCCATGGCTTACCAAACGGTAGACGTTTTGGAGGCCATGCAAGAGGATACGCCGTTCCCCATCGGCTCGGTCAAGGTGGACGGCGGTGCTTCGGCAAACAACTTTCTGCTTGCGTTTCAGGCCGACGTGTTGGGGGTGGAGATCACAAGACCCGCCTGTGTGGAAACCACGGCGCTGGGCGCCGCTTATCTTGCCGGATTGGGCGTTGGCTTCTATTCGGATCTGAATGAAATTCGTTCCTGCTGGAACGCCGAACGCACGTTTGTTCCGCAAATGGAACCCCAAAAAAGGGAAGAGCTTTTGCGCGGCTGGCACCGCGCCGTGGAGCGTTCGCTCGGTTGGGCAAAATAAAATCAAACGGAAAAGTCCGGCTTTGCGGGCTTTTCCGTTTTGCTTTTTTAGGGAAAAGCATTGCAAATTGTAAAAAGGTGTGGTAAAATGAAAAAAAGAATTAATGATTTGAAAGGGGGAAAGTTTTTATGGGTTCGGAAAACAATCAGAATCAAAGCGTAAACAAGGGCAACCCCAATTACGAAGAGCTCTTGTCTTATCCCGAATTTTCTCCCCTGACCGATGAATCCTCTTCCCCCAAAAAGAGGATCGCCGCCTATATTTCGGAGGAATCGCAAAAAGCCGAAGCAAGCGCCCCGAAAAAAAAGGATAACAAAATCGAGTCTTTCTTCCGCAAAATCCTGCTCCCTACAACCGTTGCCGTTGCCACTGTGGTTACGGCGGAAACAATCGGTATCGTCGGTCTTTCAGGCGTTTCCGTGGTCGGGGAGCCACTCGTGGAATCCTACGAAACGTCGGTTTGGTATTCCATGGAGCTGGAAGGGTACGAGGCAGGCGGGAACGAGCTTGCCGTAGAGGTTTATAACGATTTTGAACATCGCCGTGAGCTTGTGCAGACAGAACAGGACCAAGCCCCGCGGGAGGACGGACAGAACCCGGGAAAAGGGGGATGGTTCGCCGGCGAAGTCCGCGACCTGAAACCGGATACCGATTATACTTTTGAAGTGCTTTACGGAAGTTGGACGGTTTATAAACAAAAAATCCGCACCGCAAAGCAGGAAGAACCGTGGCAGGACGATCCGCACGACGATCCCGACACGGGCGACCCCGTAAAACCCGCGTTCAGTACAACAGAAAACGAAATTTCCTACTCCGTTCCCATTTCGGATTATACCGTTGGCGACTGGTACGCGGTGTATCTGCTTGAAAACGGGGATATGATCAACGGGGATAATTTCTATGATATTATGCCCGAGCAGGAGTACATCGGCGGCGTATTTGCCGATTTACAGCCGGGAACCGAATATACCGTTCAACTAACGAAAAATCAGGTGTTCGTTTCCGAGTGGGCGGTTTCCACGTTGAAACCCGAAGAGGAATCGCTTGAACCGTGGTTTGAAGCAGGGGAGACCAGCATCTATTACGGCATTCCCATTACCTGGGAGCAAACGGCCGACGACTGGTATACGGCAATGTTGATGGACGTTACCGGTTTGACAAGGGAAGGACAAGCTGAAATCGACGAGGACGGGTTATACGTTACCGGCGTATTTCCCGATCTGCAACCCGGAACCACGTACACGTTCCGATTGATGAAAAATCGGGAAGTCGTTTATACCGAAACGATCTCCACACAAGAGGACCCAACGGCAGACCCTGTTTTCCCGAGCGGTTAAGGGCAACGCCCAACACCCGGCAGAAATTTAAATTTGGAGGATGAAGAAATGGAAAAAAAGAAAAAAATCAACGCAGGTCTTCTGATCGTTGCCATTCTGTTTTGCGCCATTACCGTTGCGGCGTTTGCCCTTTCGGGGTACATTTACGGTGTGAACTCGGTTTTTTATAAAAATATTTCGTCAAACGTTGCGCTCAATACGCTGTATCAAAAGATCCCGGCACTCATCAAGACCGTTCAGATCATCACGATCGCGTATTTGCTCAACTTCCTGTTCAGCTTGCTGCTCAAAAAGCTTTTGTCCCGCACCAAACGCGGAATGACCATTACCACACTGGTGATCAGCTTTCTCAAATACCTCATTGCCATTGTTGCCGTGTTCCTTATTCTGGGCGCATGGGGCGTAGATACCCGCGCGCTCTTGGCAAGTGCGGGAATCCTTGGTCTTATCATCGGTCTCGGCGCGCAGAGCATGATCGCCGATATTCTTGCCGGTATTTCCATTGTGTTTGAAGGGGAATATCAGGTCGGGGATATCGTTGTTATCGACGGATGGCGCGGAACGGTTGAGGAGATCGGCGTTCGCACCACAAAAATCAAGGATGCTGGCGGAAACGTGAAAATCATCAATAACAGCGCCATTTCCTCGGTGATCAACCAAACCAAGGAGCTTTCGCTGGCAAGAGCGTATATTTCCATTGAGTACGGTATGCCCATTCCGCAGGCAGAGCTTGTTATCAAAAAGAATTTGGATCGCATTCGCGCGGCCATTCCGCAAATTCAGGAAGGCCCGTTTTATAAAGGCGTTGACCGTTTGGGCGAATCCAGCGTTGACCTTTTGTTTACCGCGGCGTGCCGGGAGGAAGATTTGTATATTGTTCAGCGTGCGTTGAACCGCGAGTTGAAGATTATGTTTGATGAAAACGGAATCAATATTCCGTTCCCGCAGGTCACGATCAGCCAGCTCGAATCCAGCGATACTCAAACCCGTCCGAGTGAAAAGAAAGAGGCCCGCAGCTTTGTTGCCGAGCAGGCCGAAATTTCCAAAAATGCGGAATAAATGTTTCGCAAATGAAATTCAAAAAGCGGAGAGCGACCGTGATCGCTCTCCGCTTTTATTTTTATCTTTTTATCCATCAAAATCTTCCGTGCGTTCCAGCAATTCGGCGCGGGAGCGCACCGGGATCCCCGCTTCCAGCGCGGCAACGTCGGCAGGCGGAAGGGTACGAACGTCGGTTTTCAAATAGCGGATCAGGTATCCTTCCGCGGTAAAAACGCCGATTTTTCCGTTGTCAATGCGCAAAATGCAGGAAAAAATCGAATCGGTATTCGTCGGCTTCGGCTCTTCCGCGCGGTTTTCCGGCGGCTCTTCCGGTGTGCTTTGCGTTGGAACGGCGGTTTCCTTCGCGAAAGAGTCCTTCCATTCTTTCAGCGTTTCTTCCGCCTTTTGCGCGGTTGCTTTCAATGCGTCGGCTTTTTCCTGCAAGCCCGAAATCCCGCCGCGCGCAAGGAAGAATCCGGCAATCAGAATCAGGCAAAAAAGCGCGATCCAAATCTTTCCCAATCCCATGCTTTTGCTCCTTTCCTGTGGGATTTTCTTTTTTACACTTATAGCATTTCCGCAAATCGGGAATGCTATACAACGCATATAGGAAACATGAAAGAAGAGAAAAAAACGAAAGGAAAAACGGGATATGAAAGAGAAAACAAGAACGCTTCGGCGTTTCTTTTTGGGCGCGATCTGCGTTTTGCTGTTGTTGCTTGCCGCTGCGGTAACGGCGCTCGGCCTTTGGGCGGAACGCGCTTTTGCCACCGACGCCGCGTTCGATCTTTTGGTGCGGCAGGAGGAATCCGCCGCGCCGCCGGTTTTTTACCAATATCATTTTACCGATCGCGCCAACCGGCTCGGCGAGGAGGAAAAGATCGTTCCGGCAGGTGCGCAGGAGGATAAAGTCACCTATCTTTCCTATGGTGAAATTCCAACGGATATGGTCAACGCCGTGGTTTCCATTGAGGATAAGCGGTTTTTCGAACACCGGGGCGTAGACTGGTACCGCACCGTTGCGGCGGGGCTCAACTACGTGCTCGGCTTTTCCAAGCGGTTCGGCGCGTCCACCATTACGCAGCAGCTGGTGAAAAACTTGACCGGGGAAAACGAGATCAGCATTCGCCGGAAATTGCAGGAGGTTTTTTTCGCCAGGGATTTGGAGCGAAATCTTGACAAAACCGAAATTCTGGAACGGTATCTCAACATTCTGCCGCTTTCCGACGGGTGCCGGGGCATTGTTTCGGGAGCCGAGCATTTTTTCGGCAAATCGGCGGCCGATCTTTCGCTTGCCGAGTGCGCAACGCTTGCGGCAATTACCAACAATCCTTCTTATTATCATCCCGTTAAATACCCGGATCATACGCTTTCGCGGCGGAATCTGATCCTTTCGGAAATGCAAAAGCAGGGCAATTTGAGCGCGGCGGAATATCAAACCGCGGCTTCGGCTCCGCTGGGAATCGTTGAGGAAGCAAGAAAAGAATATTCCGAGCCGGTGCGTTCCTGGTATTTGGATATGGTGGTGGACGACGTTGTGACCGATCTGGCGGCAACCTACGGCATCAGCCGCGCGGCGGCTTCGCAAAAGGTGCTTTCGGGCGGGCTGCGTATCGACGTTGCCATGGATGAGGAAGTCCAGCGCACGGTGGAGGACTACTACCGCGGCGCTGTCCGTATGCCGAAGAATGCCAAAGGGGAGTCGGCGCAGTCGGCGCTCATCGTGATCGACGCAAAAACCGGCGATATTTTGGGCGTTGCCGGCGCCGTGGGGGAAAAAACGGCAAACCGGGTCCAAAATTTTGCAACGCAAACCAAACGGGCGCCGGGGTCCGCAATCAAACCGCTCACCGTTTACGGCCCTGCGTTGGAGCTTGGCGCCATTACCTGGGCAAGCGTTTATGACGATACGCCGGTCGAGTTTAAAAACGGTTCGGGTCGTGCCTGGCCGCGCAACGCAAGCGGCGTTTATCGGGGATTGACCACCATTCCGTACGCGGTCGCCCATTCGGTCAACACCGTTGCCGTCCGCGTTTTGCAGGACGTAGGCGCCGAGAACGCCTTCCGTTTTGCCAAGGATCGCTTCCATCTGGATTCGCTTCTGGAAGGGGAGGAGGTCAGCGATACCAATCCCGCGGCGCTTGCGCTGGGGCAGCTGCACTACGGGCTGACCTTGCGCGAGATCACCGCCGCCTATACCGCCTTTGCCGACGGCGGCGTTTATCATCCTTATCGCTCTTATTATCGTGTGTTGGATGCAAACGGAAAGCTCCTGCTTTCCCGCGAGGATCGTGCCGAGCAGGTTTTGAGCGCCGAAAACGCCGCCGTTATGACCAAACTGCTGCAAGGCGTTATTCAGCACGGAACTTCCACCGCGATCACACTCGGTAAAATTTGCGAATGCGCGGGAAAGACCGGGACGACGTCGGATAACAACGACCGCTGGTTTATCGGGTACACGCCGGAAATGATCTGCGGCGTTTGGTGCGGGTTTGAGTATCCCGAGCCGGTGGGCGGGAGCAATCCTTGCCTTTCGGTTTGGAACTCGGTCATGCACCGGCTGATCACCATGCGGGAGAGCAAAACGACCTTTTCGGTTCCCGCAAATCTGGTCAAATGCACCTATTGTAAGGATTCGGGATGCCTGCCGGGTCAATTCTGCTCTATGGATCCGCGCGGGAGCCGCAACGAGGTCGGTTGGTTCGTCCGCGGAAGCGAGCCGGGGAAAATTTGCAGTTGTCATATTCCGGTAACCGTCAATTCCGCGGGCGGCGTTTGCGGAGCCGATTGCCCGATGAACAATACCGGGCGGGTTGCGCTCATTCGCGTAGAGCGGCATTTTCCGGTGCAGGTCACCGTATCCGACGCGCAGTACGTTTGGCGTGGCGACCCCAAAATCATTCCGCCCAATTCCAATTCCGCGCAGGCGTATTTCGAGGCGTCACTCCCCGATTATTGCGGCAGGAGCAATACCCAAACGCCCTATAACCGTTCCTGCGCGGGTCACGAGCCGGAGTACCTGACCCCGTGGGATTTCGAGCGCCTGTTCCAAAACGATTTTTCCCCGCCCGCAGAGCCGCCCGA
>JBGUNW010000005.1:0-1966 GCA_045117555.1 Eubacteriales bacterium | reverse complement strand
GCATCCACCGCGCAAACGCTTGTCGCGCCGCGTTGCAGCAAACAATCGGTAAACCCGCCGGTAGAAGCGCCTATATCCAGCGCCGTAAGTCCGGAAACGTCAATTTGAAACGCTTCAAGCGCCGCTTCCAGTTTCACTCCTCCGCGTCCGACATACGGCATATCGTCAAGAACGATGATCTCCGAGCCGGGCAGAATATCCTGCGACGGCTTTTCAACCGGTTTGCCGGAGCAAAAGACCACTCCGTTTTCGATCTGTTTTTTCGCGCGTTCCCTGCTGGGCGCATACCCGTTTTCAACCAGGTAGACGTCCGCCCTCATTTGACAAAGATCGGGAACGGAAGAAGCGAGAGCAAAAGCGCGCACGCAACCCCGATGGCAAACCCGACGGCGACCTGCGCCACGGTGTGCCCAAGTGAGGTCTTGAAGAGTTTTCCGTCATCCGGCGCGGGTTCGCGCTCCTCCTCAACCATGCGGTTGAGAAAACGCGCGTGCCGCTCGGATTCAAAACGGACAGCGGTTGCGTCGGTCATAATGACCAGCGCAAAAAGGCCGGAAATTACGGGAAGCGGAGAGGCAAGCCCCTCTGTAATAACCAACGCGGTCGTCAGCGAAACGGTAGCCGCCGTATGCGCGCTCGGCATTCCGCCGGAACCGCAAAGAATGGTAAAGAAACTGCGGCGTTTCTTTTTGATCAATCCGATAATGATTTTTGCCGTTTGCGCGATCAGCCAGGCGGAAAGTGTGCTCCACAGCCAATAATTTTTTAAAAGATTCATTTATTCGTTCCTCGTTTTATTTTTTTCTCGTTGCAAGCCATTTTGCAAGCGAAATCAACGCTTCGTTTCCTTCAAATGAACGAATGGCGTCAATCGCCTCCGCCGTAAGCCGATCGGCATAGAACTGCGCCTCCTCGACCGAATAGAAAGAAAGAAACGTGTTTTTCTCATGTTCCTGATCGGCGCCGGTCTTTTTGCCGAGCGTTTGCTCGTCGCCGATCCGATCCAGAATGTCGTCTACAATCTGGAAAGCCAAGCCGACCTTTTCGGCGTAAAGGACGACCTTTTCCATAGCGCCGTCACCCGGTGAAACACCGGCGGCAAGCGCACCGAGAACGCAGGAAGCGTTGATGAGCGCCCCGGTTTTGAGCGAATGCAGTTTCAGAAGCTCCTGCGGCGAGAGTTTGCGGCGCTCGCCTTCCATATCCATCACCTGCCCGCCGATCATACCGTATCGCCCTGCGTTTGCGGCAAGATAGGCAGTTGCCATGGCGGCAATTTCGGGCGTTACACCGGTATTGGTTGCCGTTAATTCAAAGGCCCCCGTCAGGAGTGCGTCGCCCGCCAAAAGCGCAACGGCCTCGCCGAACACTTTATGATTGGTAGGCTTACCGCGGCGCAGATCGTCGTTATCCATACAGGGCAGATCGTCGTGGATGAGCGAATAGGTATGGATCATTTCCACGGCGCCGGCAAACGGCAAAGCAGCCTCTTCGCTGCCCCCGAACATACGGCAAAACTCCAACACAAGCGTTGGACGAATCCGCTTGCCGCCGGCAAAAAGGCTGTATTGCTCCGCTTCAAGTAAAACTTTCAAGTCACGGTCTTCGGAATACGCGCCGCGCAAAAAACGCTCGGTAACGGTTGCGTTGCGGTCTAATAATAAACGCAATGCTTCTTCGGTCATTCCTCGTCCTCCGCTTCTCCGTCCGGGTCGGTCAAAAAGGCGGTGCCGTCCGGCCTTACGGAAAGAATTTTCACCTTTTGCTCGGCAACGTCCAACGCCTTGGTACATTCGCGCACAAGGCCGATTCCCTCTTCATAGAGTTTCAGCGACGCTTCCAAACCGTCGTTGCCGCCGTCCAATCGCCGGACGATTTCTTCAAGCCGGGCAAGAGAACTTTCAAAATCCGCTTGTTTCTTTTTTTCTGCCATTGTTTTCTCCTTATTTTGAGAAAAAGTTATTTG
>JBGUNW010000004.1:0-1511 GCA_045117555.1 Eubacteriales bacterium | reverse complement strand
AGACGATACCCAGCAAGCAACATGCCTGGCGTTGTTTTCTTCCAGAAATCCGTTTCAAAAACATTGACGGATTCATCATTTTGTTGTAGAGCAAATGTTTCCATTTCCAAACCACTTCAGTGCCAAATCACCGTCTTGTCCAGCGGCTTTTTCGTCGTATGCATGCGGGAAGGCTTCGCGTTCTCCGCGGGGAAGCCGATGGGCATGATCAGCACGCTGCGTTCGTTTTCCGGAAGCAACGCCTTCTCCAACTGGGAGTTGCGGAAGCGGTTGACCCACGTCGTGCCCAGGCCGAGTTCGGCGGCGCGCAGCATGACATGCGTCGCCACGATGCTCACGTCCTCCACGCCAGAACGGACGCCAGGCTCCTCGCCATGCTTCCAATCCTCCTCCGTATTATAACTGAAGACCAATACGACGGGAGCGCCGTAGCGGCAGGGCGACAATTCATCCAACTTGGCGATGTCCTCCGCCTTCGTCAGCACATGGATGCGGTGCGGCTGGAGGTTTTTCGCCGTCGGAGCGACGTTGGCGGCCTCCAACACCTTCAGCAGCAAGTCTTTCGGAACAGGCTTGTCGGCAAACTGCCGCACGGAGAAGGGCTTTTTCGCCAAATCCATGAACGCACTGTCCTGTTGCGCCGCCACGCGAATAGGAAGCATGACACAAGTTATTGCAAAGCAAATAACAACAAATAATCCAAAACGTTTTTTCATCATTGTTTTCTCTTATATTGTTCCTTTTGTTTTTTTTCTCTCTCGTTGCAACGTTATATACTTTTTCCTCAAAACTTGTGTAAAAAAAAATCCTATCAGGCCAATGCCGTCGTGAGTTGCTTTTTGGGACGTCCGCCTTTGCTGCCGTTTTCGCGGCTTGCCGCCGCCTTTTTCGCAGACTTGATTCCACCAAGCAATCGTGCAGCATTGCGTTGGCGCGCCTTCAGCCAGGCGTCGATCGAAATTTTCTCATGAAAACGTTCGGGATTCTCGATGGACTCGATGGAAAGATCGATATCCAGAAGATCCCAATAGACCCCCCAACGGTCCGATCTTATATTTCTAAGCTCGGCAATGTTGCAATATTCAAACCACGGGAAATCCGTGAACCGCAGGAAATATTCCTTGCCGTTTACCACAACCGTCATGCCATCGGAAAACAAGCCGACAAAGCATGTGGTATCAGCCGAGATAGGCATCCCAAGCGTCTCTGCAAAGCTGTTCATTTCGTTTTACCTCCTTCAGAATCTCGTTGATGGTTGCCGTGATAATCCTCCTCGGTAAAATCATTTTCATTAATTTAAAACCTAGCGTTGGCTTTTCAAGCAGTCATCACAATTTTTCTCGCAGACAAAACAACAGACCTGCATTTGCAACGTCATTTTTCATTAGTATATTGTATCATGGATATGAGTCATCGAAAACCATCAACACAAAAAAGGAGCAAGCCATGCCCATCACGCAAACAGCCGTCAGCTACTACGGCCTCGGATACGTCGAACACGCCGCAGCGGA
>JBGUNW010000003.1:0-7937 GCA_045117555.1 Eubacteriales bacterium | reverse complement strand
GTGATGCACTTCAAGCGGGTTCCACGTGGTCCCCCGGCAGCCACAACCAACACAACGGTATCCGTCGATTTCAAGCCGCCGCCGCTTAATATCGCGCCATTTTTCGCTGTTCAGATACTGCAAATACTGTTCGTTGCTCTGTTCCAATGTTCAATCCTTCCCGCCAGGATTGCCCCGTATCCTATGGCAAACTTTATATATACTGTGGGCTATAACCAACAAGGCCCCGTCCTGTTTTTGGGATACAGTTGTTAGCTATAGCCCACAAGGCCCCCGCCAGTAATTGCCCCGGCTTGTTAGCTATAGCCCACAAGTTTTTTGAAATCTTGTTAGCTATAGCCCACAAGGGTTTTATTTTGTCTGCCCTTCCGGTTTCCATGCCCCCCAGGCTGCCGAAAAGCGGTATATACTCCGGCTTTTGGTGGCGCGCCCGTTCGCAAGGCAACTCATGAAACCGTGTTCACATAACGCTTTTAGGTCCCCGTAAAATTCCCGGTGCATGTTCTTCGTGTAAATGCCGTACCGTTCAACGGCAGCGGCGTTCATGTAAAAACATTCGTCTGATTGCACCTGTTCCATGTCCGGGAAATCCTTGCCCGGTTTCCTTTTCCCGTAATACTGGCCCTTGCAAGCGACATATAGAACGCGCTGCCGCATGGTTAGGTCTTTCCAGGCGTCGGACGTCAGCATGGATTCATAAATGTTCGCGCTTGTGTCCGTCCGCTTTCGCCCGTCCGCGTCCCGGTATACTTCCCCCAGGCTTTCAAACGCTTTTGGGTGGTACTTCCTTTTGCTCATGTTCCCCGGTCCTTTCGGCGTGGTGGCTTGCAAACATGTACACGTGTAAACATGTTTACTTTATGCTTTTGATTGCATCCATCACGCGCTGTTTCTTTTCCCCGGTCAGTTCGCTTTGATACAGCCAACGAGAAAACGAAGCCGGATGAACGCCCAACGCCGCTGCCACTTCGTAATGACGCAGCCGCTTTTTTTCGATAGCTTCCCGGATTTCAATGTTTTTCATGGTATTTTCCCTTTCAGCCTTGCGGCTTGAAATTGTTTCAACGTTGCGATAACATGATAGCATCACAAACCGGATATATTCATCCTTTTATGTGTCTATTTGCGGAGTTATCCACAATCAAAAAGGACGTTTTTATCCGTTCCAGGTAAAGGGGCTATTATGGCGTTCAAATCAGAAAACCATGATGATATGAAACTGTTTAAAAACCGCTTATGGATCCTTATGACGGAAAGCGGATATGATACCGCCGGAAAACTTGCCGCCGCACTTATCGAACGCGGCCTTGTGTCCGTCCGTCACGCGGACTATATGCCAGGCGTCGCTTTGGACCCGTTACAAAGCAAAAAGGACATCGAAGCAACCCGGAAAAAGGTCGAACGGCACTTAAACGCCGATACCGCCGACGCGCTACAAGGGGAATTTGCCCGTGCTTATTGTCAGCTGTTCGGTTGTTCGGCGGACTTCCTTTTTGGCTTCATATCGACGCCAAAGCACGCACAAACGGACATTGCAGCCGAAACGGGCCTTACAGCGGCAGCCGTTGAAACATTACTTGAATGTCATTCCGCCGAAACGCCCCCAACGGGATCCGGCAACACCCACGTTATTCACTTGCTCAATGTCCTTTTGGGCCACAAGCGCGGCAGCAAAAAGCAAAGCCACGTCATGCAGCTTTTCAATAACATCCACGCCTATATCACGTCCGGAAACTTTGCCGCCTATATCGCGCGCGTCAATCACGGCGTGTTACTTCCGGCGGCTGATGATTGCATAACCTTCATGGATGAATCCGGCTGTTTCAGTTCCACAAGGCTTTCACTTTCGGACGCCCCCGCCGCGTTTTTGGTGTCCATAAATGAAAACCTTCGTGAAATAAAACGTTGGTACGATTCACAGCCCGGCGCGCGAATCCCCCAGGACGTCCACGCGTTGCTTTCCAAGCGGGAACAACTAATGCGCGCTGTAAAATTCCGCCTGGATTCAATCCCGGATAATTGCAAAACTGATATGGACGGCAACATAATGCCCCCGGAAAAGTACGCGGATTCCCTGGGCGTGGTCGCTGTGTCGCGTGGGTACATCGAATTGATTGATAAAATCATCATGAAGCAATTCCCGGAAGCGGTCCGGAACGGCAGCGGCGAATTCTCAGCACAGGAAAAAGCACAGCTTATGGAAATCCGGAACAAAAAAACTGACTGATTTTGCGTCCAGTCCCCTTTTATATGTCCCCGCAAAAAGGCACAAACGCGTTCACACTTTCCGCCCCTTTTTTAGCGTCCGGAATATCCGTAATGAGTCCCGGGCTTTATCCGTTCAATCCAAAGCCAGGCCCAAAGGGCGCAAACTCCGAACGGGTTTGTGTCCTTTTTTCGGTCCTTCCCGTCCCGCCCTGGTCCGGATCCGCGCCAGGCCCGGCAGCAAAACGGGTTCCAGGTCCCCCCCGCTGCCGTCCCGCCAAAAGTTCCATTTTTTCATTGTTTGCTCTTTGCACGTTCGCCATTCCGCCGCCTGGCGGCAGCTGCGCGCCCTGGTGCGCTTCCGGGTTTTAGGGTGGACCCTAACAAGGCCGTTTGCGTGGAAACGTCCATGCAAACATTGCTTGCCAGGTTACAACGGTCCCCGCTTTCAGCGTAACAAAACGGCAGCGGGTTCCCCTGGATTGCTTCCCGCTGCCGCTCATCACATATTCAAATCATGAAACCGTCCCGCCGTTTCCCGCCGCTTCCCAGTGTTTGTATACGGTCGGTTTGCTTAACCCCGTGTCCCGGATACAGTCCGCTTTCCGTCCACCTGGGTGTTCCTCTCGCCACTTCCGGACCACTTCCGCTTTCGCCGGGCGTCCTTTCTCATTACGCCAGTTCGTCCCGTTTACCGTATTGTTTATGTCCCTTATCGCCCTGGCCCCCATTAAATGTACAGCTTGTTTCCTTCCGTTCCTTTTGTTGGGCGTTATCGGTATCCCGGTTCGCGCGCTTATCGAATGTATCGGATATGTAACATAGTTAGCGTTGTACGCTTCCAGGGCCTTCAAAACGTCATCCTCAGTAAAACGATTGTCCGGACGTTTCCCGCGTTCGTCCAACAGGTCCACAAAGCCCAATGCGTCCGCTTCCAGTTCGTCCCGTGGTATCCCGCACTTCATGGCATAGGTCGCAAGTACCATAATGCACCAAAAGCGGTGTCCGTCCGTTCCCCCTTCAACTATTTTCCGCTTCCACCATTCATACAGGTCACGCTTACAAGTCCACGCGCCTTTTTTTAAGCCCAACTCAATCCGTTTTTCGTACCATTCCGGATACTTTTCCTTTGCCGCTTCACGCGTCAACGTGCTTTTATAAACTATGCTGCCTATTTGGTTCGCTTCCGGAACAAACTGATTCAGATACTCCAGGGTTACTTTCTTCCCCATGCCGACCATAAACACCCTGGCCCGGTTCCCGTCCTTCGTCACAGTCCCCGGGATCCGGAAGCCCTGGAACAAACTTTCGTACTGTATGTTTTCCTGGTGTTCCCGGTCGGTCACGCCTTGCGTCCATAATTGCCACGTCAAACGGCGTTTGTACTGTTCCAGGGCTTTCGCAACGTTCCGGAACAACGGTATAGGCTTTTCAAAAAAGTAATACAAGTGAACGCCGCTGCCGCTGAAAACTATGTACGTCGGCAGCGGTAAATAATCTGACGGCCCGTTTCCGTCAAACTGATAAAACAGCGTGTCCATCCCTTCCGGGACTCCGTTATATTCGTTCGTCCGGATCCCGTCCAGGTCGATAGCCAGGGCATACAGAAACCGGGCGTTTGCGCTGCTTCGTTCCTTCCCGGCGTAACTTATCGGTGACATTAAGCAAAACTCGTCACAGCTGCAAAGTTCGTCAATCACGTCCAGGTCATCCGTCACGCTGTACCGCTTCACCTTCCGCCCCTTCACGGAAACAGCTATGCCGCAATACTTCCCACGTTCATATTCCCCGGCCTTTTCCAGTTCCCCAGGCGGGAACATATCCCGGTAAAACTCCCGTGGCGTCACTTCGTCACAGTACGTTTGCAAGTACTTCAAAATAACATTCACGTGTCCGTCCCCCCTGGACATTGCCCCCGGTTTTACGCCCTTCCTGGCGTTGTTCCCCTGGCCCGTCCAGGACCCCAAAAACAACCACCACAGGGCGTTATATTATCAATATTGTTTTTTTACCTTTTTGCCCATGATAAACGCCCCCGCGTTAGTCCGTCAAGGGCGTTCATGTTTGGCAGCTTCCCGGGCTGCCGCATCCGCCTAAAGGGCGTATATTATCAATACATTTTTTAACCTTTTTTGCAGCGGTGCAAACATGTGTACATGAAAACATGTTTACATGGTGTTTTGGCGGCCTACAAGCCCGTTCCAGGGCTTCCAGGTGGATTTGTAGGGGAATATGCCCCCAGGGCTTAAAACGCCTTAAAACGGCTTGTACGCGGTCACTTGCGCTTCATCCAGTTCTCTATTTGCCGCTTTTGGTCCCGGTGGTATGTCCCTTCGTTCCACGTTTGAACGGCCCGTCCCCGGGCTTCCTGGCGTGTCATGTCGTGGCCGGACGCGCTTTTTCCGGTCGGATAATGCAGCCCGTCCGCCCCGCAACGTTCACAGCTTACAAAGTATTGAATTTGTCCCGTTTCAAGCCCCCAGGGCTTCCAGGGTTCCACGTTCAGACGTCCCGCCCCGCCGCATAGCTTGCAAGGCTTCATACCGGCTATTATGACGGCGTCTTTCCCGGCTGTTTCAATCATGGTTCCATCTTCCCCCGACGTAATTTTTCCCAACTTTTTCCCGCGAAAAACGTTCCCGGTCCCCCTATACGCCCGTTTAAGGCTTCCGGCAGCGGGCGGCGTGGATTTCCCCGCCCGTGTCCGAAAAACGCCTTAAAACGGCTTGTGGCGCGTTGTAGGACAATGCAAACATGTAAACGTGTCTACATGCAAACATGTTTACCCTTTCAGCTTTAATTCATATATTTCCGCTGCCGTCCCTTTCAGCGGGTGTCGCTTGATATATTCAGCTATGGCAGCGTCCACAACGGCCCCCGCCGGGCGTCCGCTTGCGTCTACGTATGCTTTCAGAACGGCCACGTTTTCCGGACTGGTCCGGTATGAATACGTCACGTTCGATTTCTTCGCGGCTTCCTTCCCAGGCTTCCTGGCAGCCTTGTCCGCCGGATCCGGCTTCACGTCGGTTTCCTTTAGGTTCATGTCCGTGCCTTTAAACTCCATTTGCCCCGGGATTTGTGTAAACATTCCTTCCGTGGCGGCTGCCGCAGCTGCCGCAAGGTTCTTTTTTGCCATTATTCCGCCCCCTTCATGTATTCGTCGACAAAGTCCTTATAATCCGCTGCAACAGGCGTTCCCGGCGCGGCTTCAAAAAGGTTTATGCGCTGTAACTGTGTTTCCATGACAGTTACGGATTGCCGGACGCGCGTTTTAAACACCTTCGTGTTCAGCTGTTCCGCTGCCCTGGTTATGGTATCTTCCAGGGCTTTAGCTATGTTTGTCCGCCCGTTGTACCGTGTCAGCAAAAGCCCGGCAACCTTCAAGCCCGGATTGCAGTATTTCCGGACATTCTGAATAAAGCCGTTTAACTGACTGATACCTTGCAGCGCGAAAACGTCCGCCGTGGTCGGTATGATGATTTCATCGGCAGCGGCCAGGGCGTTCATGGTGGCCACGCCCAACGTCGGCGGCGTGTCGATCACGACATAGTCATAGTTTCCGGAAACCGTCGCAAGTTCGTTTTTCAGCATGTATTCCCGGCCCATTTGCGTAAAATCCATGTCCGCCGACGCCATTTTTAACCCGGACGTGACAATGTTCAGCCCTGGTTTTACTTCCTGGATGATTCCCGGCAGCCCGTCCGGAACGGTCCCCTTGAACACGTCGTACAGCGTATAGGGCATGTCAAAAAGGTTCACCCCGGCAGCCAGTGACAAATTGCTTTGTGCGTCCATGTCGACCATAAGGACCCGCTGCCCCCGTTCCGCAAGCCCGGCGGCCAGTGTGAACGCCGTTGTGGTTTTGGCAACGCCGCCTTTTTGGTTTGTCAGCGCAATTATTTTCAACTTTCTTCCCCCGCTTTCCTTTGTTTTTTGTCGTGGTGGCTTGTAAACATGTCTATGTGCAAACATGTTTACATGTTTACTATACGTTCCGCCCGGTATGAAATCAAGACTTTATCACGTCATATCATTGTATACAATTTTCCCCCGGCAGCGGCCTTTCCCCTTTGCGTCCCCCTTCCAGGCGTGTTATTATGGTGTCAGCTTTCCGCGTGGTGGCGGAAACTGACGGACGTTTGAACGGCACGTGGTTGCCTATATAACGTCCGTTTTTCTTTCCCCAGGACATAAAAACAGGGCTTCCGGATTTCCCGGCAGCCCTGTTCGTGGTCACTGTGCTTTCATTTCTGACTTGTACTTGTAATATGTGTTCCTGGCGATTCCGGCAAGCTGCATTACTTCCGTATCCTTCAAGCTGCCGCCGAAGTCCCGCGAATGTTTCCGAATGATTTCCTTAACGGCCCTTGCCTTTTTGGTTTCAACGGTGGATCCGGCAGCCCGTCCAACGCGCTTTCCGGCGGCCTGGGCTTTCCGTACCCCTTCGGACGTCCGCTGATGCAAATAATCAACTTCGTGTTGTGCCGTCTGAAACGCTATTTCAATCTGCTTCCGGGCCAGTATCATTAAATACTGGTTCACGCCTTTAAGAATCACGTCAACGTCCGTTCCGGTCATGGCTACATTGCTTTCCAGGGCCTTCCGGAACACGTCCGTGTCAATATGGCGTTCCTTCAAGAAAACCAGGTTAACGCCTTCGTTGTAAAGTTCTTCATACAGCGAAAAACCTTCGTCCGCGTTCCTGGACATCCTGGAAACCTCATCGAACACAACGGTGTCCCCCGGTTTAAGCTGTTTCCGCAGCTTTGACCATGCCGGGCGGTCCATCGTGGTCCCCGTGTATTCCTCAGTGATAATAACTGCGTCCGGGAATTCCTTTTTGATATTGTCTATTTGCCGCTGTAAACGCTGCTTCATGGTGCTTATACGCGCATATCCGTATACCCTGTTTTTCATTGCGTTGTCCTTCCGTGTGGTGGCTGTGGTGGCGTCGTTCGTATCGTTTTAAACGAACGTTTTAACTGATACTATGATTATACCATCATTGCCCGGATATTCAACGCTTTTTTGATACTTTTTAATGGCACGTTTATTTTGATACATGCCCGGGATCCGGTGCGCTTCCCCCTTTCCCCTGGTGGCTGCTTTCCTGGTGTCCGTTCACGGCAAATCAAGCCCCGGAATATCAATGTCCGACATATCCAGGTCCGGTATGTCCAGTATGTCCGGAATGTCCGGCAGCTTCATTTCCAGTTCCTTTTCCAGGTCCGGCGGAAACTGCAAATCAAGCTGTTCCAGTTCCATTTCCAGGTCCGACATGTCCGGAAACTCCAGGTCATCCAGTTTCGATAATAGGTCATCCATATCCGCCGCGCTTTTAAGCTGCGCGGATTCCTTTTCAAGGTCCCGTTTCATTCCCGCTATGGCAGCGTCGATTTTTTCGCGCTGCTTCGGACTGATAACGTGCCTTTTCCGCCTTTTCATGAACGTGTCACCTTCCCTTCATATCCGGTCGCTATAACGTGTATATGCGGGATACAGCTGTTATCCTTCCACCCATGCCGCCCGGACGGGCTTGTTACCCTGTTCATAACGGCGTGAATCTGCTTGTGGCAGCAGCTGCACAACGTTACAAGGTCTTCATATATCCGCTTTTCTTCGTGATACACATACTTATAACTCAAGTGATGCACTTCAAGCGGGTTCCACGTGGTCCCCCGGCAGCCACAACCAACACAACGGTATCCGTCGATTTCAAGCCGCCGCCGCTT
>JBGUNW010000002.1:0-16565 GCA_045117555.1 Eubacteriales bacterium | reverse complement strand
TTTTTCGATTCCGACGACTGGATTTTGCCCGATTGTCTGCAACTTTTACACGATGAAATGTGCGCCGCGCCGACCGATCTTCTCATTTATGGGTCTACGGAGTTCTTTTATAATAAAAAGGAAAAATATCTCAAAAAAGAGGAGTCGGTTCCGGAGCCCGTTTCGCTTGAAACGGCAAAGGATTGCAGAATGGAATTTTGCAAGCTGCTGTTCACCTCTGTCATCAACGTCCCGTGGAACAAGGTTTTTCGGGCGGATTTGGTTCACGAAAATCAAATTCGTTTTCCCGATGTTCGCAGGGCGCAGGATGCGTTTTTTAACATGGAGTATTACAAGCACATCAAAGGTTTGCGAACAATTCAGGTACCACTGTATTGCTATCGCTCCAATACCGCCTCAAAAATATGGAAGAAATTCCCCAAAGATCTTTATAAAATTGATATTCGATACGACGCTTATCTTGTTGATATTTTCAAGCAGTTTGAAATTTACGAGGGCGAGGGAAGAAAAAAGGTTGACGAACTATTCTTCAATTCGATTTTCAGAACCGTTGGATTTTATCGCAATCCGGTTTGGCATTTGAGCCCCAAAGAAAAAGAGGACTATGCCAAAGAGATCCTCTCCGATGAATATAATCAGAAGCGCGCACAGGATGCGCTTGCTCCGGATCAGCATACGCAAACGATTCGTTCTTTGATTCTTTCGGCGGACGGAAGAGCAATGATTCGATATTTCAAAAAAGTACAGGCAAGAAACAAACTGTATCAATTTTACTCAAATACACTTCGCAAATTGATTAAGAGAAAATGACGAGGTGAAAATGAAGAAGATTTTATTCGTTCTTCCGTCTCTCGGAATTGGGGGATTGGAACGCGTTTTGGTAACGTTTGCAAATCTTTTTACCGCCGAAGGGTATCAGGTCACCGTTTTGACCTTTGACCAGGGGCAGGAGCTTGCTTCGGAACTGTTGCCAAGTGTTCGGTTTGTTTATAAACCGCCCAAGCCGCATCCGATTGGAAAACGACTGCCCTATATCCGGCATCGGTTTTATGACGACGGTTTATGGGAGACCAGAGCCTCTGCAAAAGAACTTTACCGTTACTATGTCGGCAAAGAAAAATTTGATATTGAGATTGCCTTTTTCCGCGGTCGCTCGGTAAAAATCATCAGCGGCTCCACCAATCCGAATTCGGTAAAGCTCGCGTGGGTACATAACGATTATTCGGTGTGCGGCGGGGTAACGGCAAACTTCAAAAATGAAAACCTGCTCAAAAAAGCGTATCAGGTATTTGATTGCGTTGTTGCGGTCTCTCGGCTCGCGGCGGAAAAATTCCGCGAAAGAATCGGCTTTTCCGGCGCGGTTCAAACGGTTTATAATCCCATTCCCATCGAAGAGATTATTTGCAAATCGACAGCTCCTTGCGCGCGAAAAAAGAACGGGTTTACCGTTGCTTGCATCGGTAGACTGGTCGACGCAAAGGGATTTGACAGATTGATCGACGCATTTTGCAGCGCGGAAAAACAAACCGGACGAAAATGTGAGCTTTGGATTGTAGGCGGAGGAGAAAAATACGAAGCTCTGTTGAAACAGATTACTGAGCGAAATGCCCAAAACATTTTTTTGGTGAGCGCACAGGCAAACCCGTTCCCATTTATGGCACAGGCGGACTTGTTGGTTTGCGCCTCCCGGTTTGAGGGCTTCAATTTAACGGTGGCGGAAGGACTTGCACTGGGCAAACCCGTCCTTTCCACAAATTGCACCGGCCCCACCGAAATTTTGGGGGACGGCAGCAAATACGGCATCATCTGCGAAAACAGTACCGAAGGGCTGGAAGCCGCGCTGACACGCATTTTTGAAAACCCGGAAATTCTATTGCCCTACCGGGAACTGGCAAAAGAGCGCGCAAAGGCTTTTGACCAATCCCACGCAATGCAAACATTGAACGCTTTGATCGAGAAGGAATCGTTGAAGTAAAACCGGAGGAAACGCATGAAAAAAATTGCAATCGTCACATGGACGCGCGGCTGTAATTATGGCACGATTTTACAGGCGTATTCACTTTCCGATTTTCTCAATAAAAACGGGAATGACGCCGTTTTATTGGATGATTCCAAACTCAACCAACAGTTTGAAAACAATCCAAACAGCAAAGAAAAAAGTGTTGTTCTGCCGCAAAAGCAGGTTAGCAAAATCACCTGCTTTCTAAGGAAGATCAAAAAAGCAATCGGCGTGATCCTGATTCCGAAAAAGAGAAGACAATATCGGAACGAGCACGTTTTTGAAGAGGCAAGTCAGCAAAAATTACTGGCGTTCCGGGCATTCAAGAAAGAATATCTCAAACAAACCAACCCGATGGGAGAGGACGAGCTGGAGTCGGTTGGCAAAGAATATGACGTCTATATTTGCGGAAGCGACCAAATCTGGACCTACCGATCGGATCGCGTTGCAAACTATTATTATCTTGGGTTTACGGCAAATGAAAAGCAACGCGTCGCATACGCGCCTTGTATCGGAGAGCAGAAATTCCCGGCGGAGAGTATTCCGCTGTTACGGCAGCTTCTCGCGCGATTTTCCGCCATTTCCATGAGGGATGAACACGGCGCGGCCTTGTTGAAGAAGCTTACCGAGCAAGAGATTGCAATCGTCACCGATCCGGTGCTTTTGAAAACAAAAGAAGATTGGATTTCTGATTTCTCGTTGTCCGAAAGCGGAGAAAAATATCTTTTGTGCTACTTGTTGGGAAAGCACAAGTGGTATGAGAAAAAAATCAGACGCATTTCCAAACGGCTGAAATTGCCGATTCGGTGGATCCCCGTCAATCCGGAGCAAGCCTCCTTTTTGAAATTCGGAGAGGAACCTTGCGGACCGCGCGAGTTTTTGGAGTTGTTCCGCAATGCAAGCTTTGTTTGCACCGATTCGTATCACGGAACGCTGTTTTCGTTGATTTTTGAAAAACAGTTTGTCAATTTTGAAAGATATACCAACGAGGAAAATTCCCAAAACCAGCGGTTTTATTCGATTTATCGCAAGCTTTGCCTGCCGAACCGGCTGTTGACCGAAGCCGACCCGGTTGACGAACTGCCGGCAATCCCATACGATTCGGTCAAGGAAAAAATCGGACAATTTCGGAAAGATTCACAAGCTTTTTTGTTCGACGAATTGGGGGTTAAGCAATGAAAAAAAGGATTGGTTTCGGCAATCATTTCAACCGATTAACCACCGGTTTTCGTGAAATTGTCCGAACTTCCCCAAAATAATCATTCCAAAAAATCAATGGTTGGATTCCACAAAGGATTTTGACGCAAGAGGAGAAGCTTTTATGAAAGGCATCATTTTAGCCGGCGGAGCCGGAACAAGACTCTATCCTTTAACGCTTGTAACCTCCAAGCAGCTTTTGCCTGTTTACGACAAACCAATGATCTATTACCCTTTGTCGACACTCATGCTTGCAGGAATTCGCGATATTCTCGTTATTTCCACACCGCACGATCTGCCTAATTTTGAGCGACTGCTCGGAGACGGTAGTCAGTTTGGTGTGTCTCTCTCGTATGCCGTACAACCGTCCCCTGACGGGCTGGCGCAAGCCTTTCTTATTGGCGAGGAGTTTATTGGAAACGAGCCCTGTGCACTGGTGTTGGGAGACAACATCTTTTACGGCAACGGTTTTGGGGGTAATTTGAGAGCGGCGGCGGCGAACGCCGAGTCCGGCAAAGCCACCATTTTCGGCTACTATGTTATCGATCCCGAAAGATTCGGTATTATGGAGGTTGACGACGAAGGCAACATTCTTTCGGTGGAAGAAAAGCCGAAGAAACCAAAGAGCAACTATTGCATCACGGGACTCTATTTTTATCCCTCTGGAGTTGCAAAAAAGGCGAAAAAGGTCAAACCATCCGCACGCGGCGAACTTGAAATTACCACGCTCAATGATATGTATCTCCGGGATGGAAGCCTCAAGGGCGTTCTTCTTGGTCGTGGCTATGCTTGGCTGGATACCGGAACCATGGATAGTCTTGCCGAGGCGACCGATTTTGTCCGCATGATCCAGACAAGACAGGGCGTTGAAATTTCGGCTCCCGAAGAGATTGCTTTCCGCAACGGATGGACAACCAAGGAAGAGCTTCTCAAGGCGGCAAAGTACTACGGGAAATCCCCCTATGGAGAACACCTGCGCAATGTAGCAACCGGAAAACTGCGCTAAAAAATAACAAGGAGGCAACTATGACAATAATCGTCACCGGCGGTGCCGGTTTCATCGGTTCTAATTTTATTTTCCATATACTGAAAGAACATCCGGACTACCGCGTTGTCTGTCTGGATAAGCTTACCTATGCAGGTAACCTTTCTACACTCAAAGGCGTGTTGGAAAAGCCAAATTTCCGTTTTGTAAAACTTGATATTTGCGACCGCGAGGGCGTTTATAAACTCTTTGAAGCGGAACATCCCGATTATGTGGTCAACTTTGCCGCTGAGAGCCATGTAGACCGTTCCATCGAAAACCCCGGTGTCTTCCTGCAAACCAATATCATTGGCACCGGAGTTCTGATGGACGCCTGCCGGAAATACGGGATCAAAAGATACCATCAGGTCAGCACCGACGAAGTTTATGGAGATTTGCCATTGGACCGTCCAGACCTATTTTTCACAGAAGAGACGCCGATTCACACATCCAGCCCCTATTCCTCTTCCAAAGCCGGTGCGGATTTATTGGTTCTTGCCTACCATCGCACCTTTGAACTGCCGGTAACCATTAGCCGTTGTTCCAACAACTACGGTCCCTATCATTTTCCAGAAAAACTCATCCCGCTGATGATTGCAAACGCGCTTTATAATAAGCCACTGCCGGTCTACGGCGAAGGGATCAACATTCGCGACTGGCTTTATGTTGAGGATCATTGCCGTGCCATTGACCTCATTCTTCATCGTGGGCGCGTCGGCGAGGTTTATAATGTCGGCGGACATAATGAAATGCGGAATATTGATATTGTTAAACTTATCTGTCGGGAGCTTGACAAGCCTGAAAGTCTGATCACTTATGTCAAGGATCGCAAAGGGCATGACCAGCGATATGCCATTGACCCAACAAAAATTTACAACGAGCTTGGCTGGTTGCCCAAAACAAAATTTGCCGATGGCATCAAAAAAACCATCCAATGGTATCTTGAAAACCGTACCTGGTGGGAAGAGATTATTTCGGGCGACTACAAAAATTACTATCAGAAAATGTATGGTAATCGTTGAAGGATATACAGAAAGGACACCATTGCTTTGAAAGAAGAAGTATCTCTCAGTATTGTAATTCCGGTTTATAATGCGGAGCATTTTCTTGCCCCCTGCGTGGAAAGCATCTTTCGGCAGACCTTTTCGGACTATGAGATTATTCTTGTAGACGATGGCTCTACCGACCGATCGGGAGCGGTTTGCGATGAATTGGCAAAAGGACACGAGAATGTTCTGGTGCTACATACCGAAAACCGCGGTCCGTCGCCTGCACGGAATCTTGGGCTCTCCCACGCTCGCGGAAAATATTTGGGATTTGTCGATCAAGACGACCTGATTCATCCGCAAATGTTTGAAATATTGATGGAGGAAGCTCTTTCGGGAGATTTTGACGTTGTCGCCTGCGGATTTGAATCCTTCTCTTCCGAGAATCCTCCTAAAACGCTTCCGATCAAAAAAGAGGAAATCTCTTTTCGCCGTCTTTACAACCGGGAATTCGTTACCGATTTCTGGAACGAGGCTTATCTCAAGCTCGGTGTGCCGCAGTGGACAACGATTTTTCGGACGTCGATCCTGAAAAAAGTCGGAATTTGCGAAAAATACTTCTATTACGAAGACCTCAACACGCAGCCTGCCGTTCTGGAAAACATTACGCGTACTTCTTATACCGATTGCAAGCTCTACTATTATCGGGTAGATAACAGCAGTATTACGCGTTCCTCCATCAATTTGAAAAAAGTTGATAAACTCGGCTCCTGGAAGAATATTCTTATTCCTTTTCTGGAACGGAACTGCGACGAGGAGAGCATCCGCAAAGGTTATCAAATGTATATCACGCGCTATGAAAACATTGCAAGCTTTATTTGCAGAGATCAATGCAAGCTCAAAATTCCGCGCGAGTACAGGCGGTATCTTTTCCATGTGCTCCGGAGGTTGGGATTGTTGAAACCCGGAAAAAAAGGCTCCTCTCTGACCTATTATTTATTGTTGCTCACAAACATTCGCGCATGGTATCGCCATGTGAAAAAGAAAAATTCGTAGTCCCCAAAAATCAAAAAAGGAGTATTCGCTTTGATCCATTCGGTAACTATGAATCCCAAAACCGTTAGTATTATCATTCCGGTTTATAATGTGAAAGACTATCTGGATCGTTGTATGCAGTCGGTTTTTGCGCAAACCTACAGCTCTTTGGAGATCATCCTTGTTGACGACGGCTCCAAAGACGAAAGCGGTGCGCTTTGCGACGAATATGCAAAAAAAGACGCGCGCGTCCGCGTAATCCATAAGCAAAACGGCGGTCTGTCTTCCGCGCGCAATGCCGGATTGGAGGCGGCAAAAGGCGATTATATCTTTTTTGTTGACAGCGATGATTTCATTCACCCGCAAATGATTGAGCTTTTGGTTTACGGGCTCGAAAAAGCCGATGCCGATCTTTCGATTTGCTATATTCAAAACACCAAGTCCTCTGAAATTCCGCAAACAGAAATTGACTTTGACGCTTATACGGTCAAAAATCGGCAGGAATATTGGCACATGGGTTTTGAAGGGCATCCCGCGGCGCCGCAACTGGTAATGTGTCCCGCAAAACTCTATCGGCGCGCCTGCATTGAGGGGCTCCGTTTCCCGGAGGGCGTCGTACACGAGGACGTGATTTGGGTTTCAAATTATGCGCCGCGCATCGCAAAAGCGGTCGTTTATACCAAAGGGCTCTATTACTACTATCAGCGGCCGGGCAGTATTATGCACGCGCCCTCCCCAAAATCGCTTTGTGACCGTCTTGCGGCAATGCTCTATAAAAATCAAACCTGCCTTGCGCATTTCCCGGAGCAAATGGACGAATCCCGCGCCCATTTCCTGCGCTATTTCTTCATCATTTTGGGGCAGGCAACGGAACTGGACGGAGAAGGGAAGAGGACCGTCAAAAAATGGGTCGTCAAGCATCGGCGCGCGATCAAAAAATATTTGAAGCCGCAACTTACCGCCGGGCAAAAATTCGTTTTCGCGCTATTTCCCGTTCTATCCACCAAACTTTTCTACACTCTGTTTGAATACCGTTTCGATCTGCACCGTTTTCTTTTGTGCCACCTGAACAAGAAGAAAAACTGAATATTTTTCGCTGCAAATAAAGCCTCAAAATCAAGAGAAGGAATCAAGGCAAAATGAGAAATTTGAGAACGGCATGGAAAAACCTTCGTTGCAAAATGAAATACCGGCGCGCTTACAAAATCAAGCCGGTGCTGTTGGAGCCCGGTTCCAATATCAAATTGCTCCAATCCGGCTCTATTTCGGGCGGCGAAAATATTCGCCTGCGGGCAAACACCAGTCTCGTTTCCATTGGCGGGGCGATCCAACTCGGCGATTCGGTTTTCTTCAACCGGAACTGCAATCTTGTCTGCCGGGAGAAGATTACCGTTGGGAACAGCGTTTCCTTCGGGCATAACGTCTGTGTCATTGACCACGACCATGTTTTCGGATGGAACGGGATTTCCCCAACCGAGTATCGAACGGGGGAAATCGTGATTGAGGAGGGCTGTTGGATCGGTGCCAACGTCGTCATTTTGCGCGGGACGCATATCGGAGCGTTTTCGGTCATCGGCGCCGGATGCGTGGTAAAAGGAGAAATTCCGTCCCATTCGCTTGTAACAGGCAGTCGGGATTTAAAAATAAAAGAGATCATTCAAAAATAGATAGAATAAAGGAGAAAAAATGAAACTTGCAGTAGCGGGAACCGGGTACGTTGGGCTTTCCCTGGCGGTGCTCCTGTCACAGCGCCATCAGGTGGCGGCGGTGGACATCCTGCCCCAAAAGGTGGAACTCATTAATCAAAAAAAATCGCCCATTCAGGACGAATACATTGAAAAATATCTTGCCGAAAAAGAGCTGAACCTGACGGCAACGCTGGACGCCGAGGCGGCCTATCGGGACGCCGAGTTCGTTGTTATTGCCGCGCCCACCAACTATGACAGCAAAAAGAACTTTTTTGATACTTCCGCGGTCGAGGCGGTGATCGATACTGTTCTGCGCGTCAATCCCAAGGCGACCATGGTCATCAAATCCACCATCCCGGTCGGATATACCAAGTCGATCCGCGAAAAAACGGGCAGCAAAAACATTCTGTTCAGCCCCGAATTTTTGCGCGAGAGCAAGGCGCTCTACGATAATCTCTACCCCTCGCGCATCATCGTCGGCACCGATCTTTCGGACGCTGAATTGACCCAAAAAGCCGAAATCTTTGCCGGGCTTCTCAAAGAGGCGGCGCTCAAAGAGGACGTTCCCACACTGGTAATGGGCTTTACCGAGGCCGAGGCGGTCAAGCTGTTCGCCAACACCTATCTTGCCCTGCGCGTTTCCTACTTCAACGAGCTGGATACCTACGCCGAAATGAAAGGCCTGGATACCAAAAAGATCATTGACGGCGTTTGCCTGGACCCTCGCATCGGCTCGCATTATAACAACCCGTCCTTCGGCTACGGCGGCTACTGCCTGCCCAAGGATACCAAACAGCTGCTTGCCAATTACGACGAGGTACCGGAGAACCTGATCCGCGCCATTGTGGAAAGCAACCGCACCCGCAAGGATTTTATTGCCGACCGTATTCTGGAAAAAGCGGGGTACTACGCCTACTCCGAAAACAACGAGTTTTCCGAGGCGCAGGAAAAAACCGTCACCGTCGGGGTGTACCGCCTGACCATGAAAAGCAATTCGGATAATTTCCGGCAAAGCGCCATTCAGGGCGTTATGAAGCGCATCAAGGCAAAGGGCGTGCGCGTCATCATCTACGAGCCGACGCTCTCGGACGGCGAAACCTTCTTCGGCAGTCCGGTGGTCAACGACCTTGCAAAATTCAAGCAAGAGAGCAACGTCATTCTTGCCAACCGCTTTGACGAAGACCTTGCCGACGTTTCCGAAAAAGTTTACACCCGCGATCTTTACGGGAGAGATTGAAAAAATTTTTATAAAATTATATCACGATAATACATTAAGGAGAACCCATGGAAAAAAAATGGACGGCTGTGATCAAGCCGAAGAAGAAAACATTTGAACTGAATTTGAAGGAAACCTTCAAATACCGCGATCTGATCTGGCTTTTCGTAACCAGAGATTTTAAAACGCGCTATAAGCAAACGATTTTAGGACCGCTTTGGTTCGTTATCCAGCCGCTCATGGCGTCGGTGATCCATACGTTGGTGTTTGGGCAAATCGCCGGCTTGAAGACTGACGGCGTGCCGCAGTTTTTGTTCTATCTGGCGGGCTCCATCTCTTGGGGACTGTTCTCCGGTGCGCTGACGGCAACCTCCAACACCTTCGTTGCCAACGCGGGCGTGTTCGGCAAGGTTTATTTCCCGCGTCTGACTACGCCGATCGCAACTTCCATTACGCAAATGTTCAATTTCCTCATCCAGTTCGGCATTTTCGGCATTTGCGCGTTGGTGTTCTTCTTTATTCCCGGCGAAAACTTTACCGTTACCTGGGTCGCCGCGCTGACTCCTGTTTTGGTAATTCAGCTTGCGCTACTCGGTTTGGGCTTTGGCATTATCATTTCGTCACTGACAACGAAATACCGCGATCTGCAAGTGCTGGTCGGTTTCGGCGTTCAGCTCTGGATGTACATTACCCCGGTGGTTTACAGCTCCAACACCATTGGCAATGGCAAACTTTATACCCTGACGATGATCAATCCCGTTTCCCCGATCGTGGAACTTTTCAAGTACGGCTGGTTGGGCGCGGGTTCTACGCCGTGGCTTTATTGGGGTATCAGTTGGATTACCACGTTTGTGGTGCTGTTCATCGGCATTGTCATCTTCAACAAAATTGAAAAGAACTTTATGGATACGGTCTGATAAAAGGGGTACATCATGATAGAAGAAAAAGATATTGCAATACAAATTACGGGGCTGAAAAAGCGCTACCGCCTGGGCACCATCGGCGGCGGGACTTTGCGCGGCGACCTGCAAAGTTGGTGGGCGCGCGTGCGGCATAAAGAAGATCCCAATGCCAAAATCGGATCGAAAACCTATGGAAAAAATGAGACCTTTATGGCGCTGGACGGCATTGACCTGACCGTTTACAAGGGCGAGCGCGTGGGCATCATCGGGCACAACGGCGCCGGAAAATCCACCCTACTCAAATTGCTCTCCCGCGTCACCGGCCCCACCGAGGGCGAGATCAAGCTGGACGGCCGCATTTCCAGTATGCTAGAAGTTGGCACCGGGTTTAACGGCGAATTGACCGGCCGCGAGAACATTTACCTCAACGGCGCCATCCTCGGCATGACCAAAGCCGAGATCGACGGCAAAATTGACAAAATCATCGAGTTTTCCGAGTGCGCCAAATTTATTGATACGCCGGTCAAGCGGTATTCCTCGGGTATGTACGTCAAGTTGGCCTTCGCGGTGGCCTCCCACTTGGATTCCGAAATTCTGATTATGGACGAAGTCCTTGCCGTCGGCGATATGGCGTTCCAGAAAAAGTGCCTGGAAAAGATGAGCCAGGTCTCGCAGGACGAGGGAAGAACAATCCTTTATGTATCCCATAATATGAACACGATTCGCCAACTTTGCGATCGTTGCGTGGTGATGGATCATGGAAAGATTATTTACAACGGCGATGTGGAAGAAGCGATTGGAATTTACATGAAGGAAAAGCAGGTCTTTTCTGATTTCCTTGATACATCAAATGAAAAACGATCTTTTTATTTGGGGCAAAACTTAAAAGCAAAAGTGGAGTATATCAAAAGGCTGGATATTTCCGAGAAACAGCGGAATCGGAGTCTTCCTTTTGAGATTAAGATTTTCGGCATGGAGTCGGTCCGCAATTTCAAAATTCGCTTTGAAATCGGTCGAATGGGTCGGGGTGTTGCAATTTCGCTGACAGACCGGCTCTATCAAATTGAAAAAGGTTCGGAACTGATTTTGCGACTCCGGTTGGACATCTCCCAGTTAGTTCCGGCAAGCTACGATACAACCATAGTTTTGTTTGAGGCAGCCGGTGATAGAAGCATTGACCTTGACTGCGTGCGTTCATTTTCGTTTATCAAGTCGGCAGAGGACGCCACTATGAAATGGAACGAGGGTTCATGGGGAAATATTATTTTAGATGATATGACTGAAATCTAACACAGGCACCATTTACCAATTCAATTTTAGAAAGGGAAAACTATCAAAGATGGTTTTTAGCATTATCGTTCCCGTTTATAACGGTGGAAAAGTATTTGCGCGATCGTTTGGATCCCTGTTTGGAACAGGATTTTCCCATTTCCGAATTTGAAATCATTTGTGTTGACGACGGCTCCACAGATGGCAGTCTTACCATTCTGCGTGAATACGAGACGAAATTCCCAAATGTTCATGTTGTTGTCTTCCCAAAGAGCAAGGGGGCAGATGGCGCGCGCAACGCCGTGCTGGATCAATTGCAGGGAAACTGGTATCTGTTTCTGGCTGCGACGATTTTTTGGCAGACGGCTGTTTTTCAGGAGGAACGCTCCCAAAGAAAGGGCGAGTTTGTTGGAGTATTGGAGCCGAAACATCCACGAGCAAAAGCTTTTGCTTTCTGAAAAGTTATCCGGATTGCGGAACCCCCACAAAGATTGCAAATAATCGAACAAATACAGTTTGTTTGCAATTTTTGATTTTAACTTAACTATAAGAAAAGGAGATAACCACTTGTTGCGCCCAGCAAATATTTGTTTCAGTGTTATCATGCCGTGTTATAATTCGGCGGCTTATGTAGCACAGGCAGTTCAAAGCTTGCAAAAACAAACTTACCCGAACTGGGAGTTGATTGCTGTAAACGATGGCTCAAAAGATAAAACGCTTGAAATTTTGAACGAGTTTGCCGAGAAAGACGGCAGAATTAAAGTTTATTCTAAGAAAAACGGTGGATATGCAACCGCGGTCAATTTGGGGCTTGAAAAGGTATCGGGTGATTATTTCTTAATGATGGGGTCCGACGACATGCTGGCGGAGCAACTGCTTTCGGAGCTTGTTTACCGGCTTTCCGAAAACAAAGCGCAACCGGATATGATCGCTTTTCGCGCGGTGCAATTCAAAAACGGAGCCTTTTTTCAACGCGATGCGATATCGGATTTTGATTCCGTAGCCGAAATGTCCGGTGTAACAGTTACCGAATTTGAAAGGCAATACCCTAAAAACGCAAAGATATTTTTTGTTCGGGATACGGCAAAATGCTTCAAAACATCCAAACTCAAAAAGTTACATTATTTTGGAAAATCGGGATTCGATGCGGACGGCGTTTTTTCTACTTTGTTTGCCCATCAATGCCGCTCCTTTTTGACCTTGCCGTTTGACGGATATATTTGGACAATTCGGAACGATTCTGTTTCGGCAAACACGAATCCCAAAATCAATATTGACAGAATCAAGGTTTGGACAAAATATTTATCTTTTGTTGATAAGAATAAAACAACGGAGCTTTCCAAGCAGGAAGAAAAATATCTTGCATTTCCGTTTCTCGTATGTTCCAAATTGTTTCATCAAAGCAAGAAAATGGCTGCTTTTCATATTGCCGCTTTGCATAAGGTCTTGCGCTTGTCAATAAAGATTGCGCAGGAAAGAAAAATTCATTTATCCGATTATCAAGGAATTTTTGATGAAAATCCAATCAAAAGAAAGCTGTTTTTGCTGTTCCCATGTGTTTGGTTAAAGCGCCATGGGTTCGTTGAATATGCGGACAATCAGTAGAATAGAGAGTAGATAAACCGATGAAAAACATTTTGATCGTGAGTATAGAGAGCAATGCGAAAGCATACACCCCTGCAGGGAAAGAAATGCGGCTTCTTGCAAGAAAATTGGCAGATAAAAACCGGGTTACGCTTTTCACCACTTATAGCAAAACGGAAGAATTTGCCGAGAAAATAATTGACAAAAATCTTAAATTTGAGTATATTAAAAGCCCAAGATATTTTTTCTATCGTTTTTTTGAGAAGCAGAAAAAAGTGCGCACCTTTTTGGGAGAACTTTTTTTGAAAATTTACTATAAATTTTTTAAAAAAAAGATTAATCAAATCAATTATAAACCCTTTTATAAATGGCTTAAAAATCAAAAGGAACGGTATGATATTGTCATCAGTGTTTCCAACCCTCTTATGAACCATGATTTTGCGCGTCAAATTCAGGAAAAAGGGATTGCGCAGGATTGGTATTTGTTTTTCCTGGATCCTTTTTCCGATGCTTATAGTTTGTCTTTGGAAGAGCAGAATAGAAGAAGACAAAAAGAAATTGGCTTTTTCGAGCAATGTGAACAAATATTTACTACACAACCAATTTTTAACCATAGCGAAGAATTGCACATTGAAAAATATCAATCGAAGACGATCATTATTCCCGATATATTTATCTGCGACAAAACAGAGTTTCATAAAGAAGGTTTTCCCAAGGAGATTCATGCCGGCTATCTTGGAAGTTTTATTCCAAAGATCAGAGAACCGCAGAAATTTTTTAAGATTTTATCCTTTTTACCCAAAAGTATTTTTGTCGATATTTATTACGGCGGATGCGAAACGGTTGTCAGCAGACTGGATCACGGAGAAAATGTGCGAGTGCATGACCTGATTAAAGATGCCGAGCAATACAATATAACTGTTGGCGAAATGGATATTTTAATCAATATCGGCAATTTTTCCACCAATCAGATTGCAAGCAAAATATACGATTATATCGGCTTTGGAAAACCGATTATTCATTTCTATCAAAATGAAGAAGATCTTACAATTCAAAAATTTGGGAAATACTCGCATATTCGGTTTATTGACTATCGTTTAGATCCTGAACTTGCGGCAAAAGAATTTTTCCAAGCTTGTTTAGAATTGAAGGGGAAAACAGTTTCCTATCAGACAGTGCAGGAATTGTTTGGTGCCGATACATTGGATTGTTTCACGGAAAAATATTTTAATCAATAATTCTTTGCTATTCAAAAATCATAAAAATAGAAGGAGCAAACCAAAATGTCACTTTTCACAGGCAAAACACTTATGATCACCGGGGGAACGGGGAGCTTCGGCAACGCCGTGCTCAACCGCTTCCTCAAAACCGATATCGGCGAGATCCGCGTCTTCTCGCGTGACGAGAAAAAGCAGGACGATATGCGCCACGAGTTTCAGGCAAAAATGCCCGAAGTTGCCGAAAAGATCAAGTTTTACATTGGCGACGTCCGCGATATTGCCAGCGTTAAGAACGCTATGCACGGGGTGGATTACATCTTCCACGCCGCCGCGCTCAAACAGGTCCCTTCCTGCGAGTTCTTCCCCATCGAGGCGGTCAAAACCAACGTGCTGGGTACCGAAAACGTGCTGACCGCCGCCATTGAGGAGGGCGTGAAAACCGTCATCTGTCTTTCCACCGATAAAGCCGCCTACCCGGTCAACGCTATGGGGACAAGCAAAGCGATGATGGAAAAGGTGATCGTTGCCAAGTCGCGCACGGTCAGCCCCGAAAAAACCAAGATCTGCTGCACCCGCTACGGCAACGTCATGTGTTCCCGCGGCAGCGTGATCCCGCTTTGGATCGACCAGATCCGTTCGGGTAACCCCATCACCATTACCGACCCGACGATGACCCGTTTCATTATGTCGCTGGACGAGGCGGTCGATCTGGTTCTGTTTGCCTTTGAGCATGGCACCAGCGGCGATATTCTGGTGCAAAAGGCGCCCGCCTGCACGATCGGCACGCAAGCCGAGGCCGTTTGCGAGCTCTTCGGCGGCAAGAAAGAGGATATCAAGGTCATCGGCATTCGCCACGGCGAAAAAATGTACGAGACCCTTTTGACCAACGAGGAATGCGCCCATGCCATTGATATGGGCAATTTCTACCGCGTCCCCTGTGACAAACGCGGACTCAACTACGATAAATATTTCAGCGAGGGCAACCGCGACCGCAACCCGCTGACCGAGTTCAACTCCAACAACACCGAGCTTTTAACGGTGGAGCAGGTCAAAGAAAAGCTGCTCACGCTTTCGTATATCCGCGAGGAGCTTGCCAAGCAGTAATCGCGCGTTTCGGAAATAACGAGGAGGGGAGGCGTCCGCGCTTTGAAAAAAGAACAAACCTTTCTGCTTTCGCTTTTCTCGTCAGCGTTGGATCCGGGCAGAGAAATTCCCGCGCCCGATCTCTCCTTCGCCGAGTGGAAAGCCCTGATCGCCGAGAGCTTTTATCAGGCGGTGGGGTATTTGACCTTCTCCCTTTGCGAGCCGTTTAAGGATCGCGTTCCCGCCGATCTTTATCCCCATTGGAGCCGCGCGGTCATCAAAATCATGGGTCGCAACCGCAACGTTGCCGCGGCGCAAAACGAGCTGACGGCTCTGCTTGGTGATCGGCCGTACCTCATTCTCAAAGGTCTTGCCTCGGCCGCCTATTATCCGAGCCCGTCGCTCCGGGATCTGGGCGACGTGGACTTTTTGGTGGACGAGAGTTTGCAAAACGAAGTTTCGGAGCTGCTCCTTTCGCACGGGTACCAAAGCGAAGGGGAGGAGAACGACCACCATATCGTTTTCAAAAAACCGTTCTGCCACCTGGAACTGCACCGCGAGCCGCCGGGCATTCCCGGGGGCGAGGCGGGAAAGACGATTTGCGCCTACTTTGGCTCCATGACCGAAACCGCGACGGTGCAAACGCTGGACGATGGATTTTTGAACGCGACCTTCCGCGCGCCCTCTCCGGCACACCACGGGCTGATCCTGCTGTTGCATATGCAACACCACATGACGGCCGAGGGCTTGGGCTTGCGCCACCTGCTGGACTGGGGATTTTTCGTGGCCAAAACCAAGGACGAGCCGTTTTGGCAGACGGAGCTTTTGCCGCTGTTGAAAAAGACCGGTCTTTTGACTTATGCCGCGGCAATGACCAAAACCTGCGAGCTCTATCTGGGCGCTCCCGCACCCGAATTTTGCCGGGAAATTCCCGAATCGCTTTGCAAAGCGATCATGGAGGATATCTTCGCGCTCGGCAACTTCGGCATGAAGGATCGCGGCCGTTCGCACGCCGCCGCTCTTACCGAAAAAGAGGGAGGCAAAAAAAGCGCCGTCCGCGTTTTTTGGGGAATGGTGGGGGCAAAGCACCCCGTGCTTACCCGTGCGCCAGTTCTCTACCCGCTTTTTGCGGCCGGCGAATTTTTCGGCTACTGTTTCGGCGCGCTGACCGGCCGCCGCACGCCGCTTTCCAAACTGCGCCGCGCGGCAAAAGAGCGGGATAAACTCTACCGCCGCCTCGCGGTCTTTCAAACCGGAAATACCCGTTCGGATGCTCCGACGGATTCTATTTCATAAAACGCAATAAAACGAAAAAAAGAAAGGAAATTTGGTATGGAAACTCAAACTGTCAAACGCAACGTC
>JBGUNW010000001.1:0-4974 GCA_045117555.1 Eubacteriales bacterium | reverse complement strand
TCTTTAACATAGACTTGAACCGATCCCAAATGATCGCGGATCTCGGTGCCGTTCAGTTTGTCGGCGTCCACGTAAAGCACCTTGTTCCCAATTTTTCCGGGGGTGGAATCGTATTCTTTGCCGTTGATCGAAACGGTGCGCGCGGGTTTGAGGATAATGTTAAAGCCGACCGTCAACAAGATCGAGGCAACAATCACGATCCAGGTGGGAATCAGTTTTCCGTTTTCGCGCCCGGCCACTTGTGCAAGCGGCCCCTCGAAAACGAGAAAGAGAAGTCCAAGCGGAATAAAAATGTCGGCAAATTGAAGGCGCACGAGTGAAGTTACCAGCCAAGCCAAAAGCAAAATGCCGGCAATAATGCGCCAGACGTTGATACCGTAGCCCAGTTTATCCAGCACGCCAACACCGTCCAGAATCAAGACCACCGCCGCAACAACCAGAACGATTCCCCAAAATATGGGACGAAGCCGACTGCGCTTTTCATTTGAAAATTGCATTGCCATTACAAAATCTCCTTTGTGAATATTTTGTTAAACCGATTATACTACTTTTTGCGAGATTTGTCAAGGGAAGTATGGAAAAGTGAAGAGTGAATAGTGAAGAGTAAAAATCCCACGCCGGAGCGTGGGATTTTTTAAACGGGCACTGCCCGCTGGTGGAACGGAGCTTGTTCAAATCCGAACATTGCCATCGTGAAATAATTTTTGGGCAGCGCCAAACGCCACCCGAGAGTCGGGGGCGGGCACTGCCCGCTGGTGGAAACAGGGAGACTCGAACTCTCGACCTCACGGATGTGAACCGTGCGCTCTAACCAACTGAGCTATGCTTCCAAACACGTTATTTTGCGGAACAGATGAATTATACCATACAAGCAGGGAAATGTCAAGCACTTTTTGAAAAAATACTTGCTTTTTCGCATCTGCTATGCTATAATACAAAACGGATCTGTCCCCGTAGCTCAGCAGGATAGAGCGGTCGCCTCCTAAGCGACAGGCCGTTGGTTCGAATCCAATCGGGGACGCCACGTCAATACCGGAAACCTTTGAAAATCAAGGGTTTCCGTATGTATAAATCAATTCAATACCGGTCATCGGAGGACAGTACGCCGTAGCGTAGGGGATCGTAAAGCGAAAGCTTTGCAGGCCGCCTGTCGGATAAGATGTCGAGTGAGCTCGGAATGAAGGGGATCGTACCCTTTTGTTGCCGGGCTTATTTTACGAAGGTTTTTATGGAAACGAAAACAGTTACGCTCGCACCACTCACGCCGGATGACCGTGAACGGTTCATCCTCGACAATCAGGAGGCGTTCCGCTTCGGAGCGATGCAAGAATTCGGCCGCCGTGACGATCACATGGAAGAGGATGACGAGATCATTTCCCGCGCCACGATCGAGCGATGCATCGACGGCGAGCGTTCCGAGGCGCTGCGCATTTTGGAGGACGGACGTCCCGTTGGCGGGGCGGTCGTAAAGCTCGATCCCGTGTCCCATCACAACGAGCTGGAGTTGCTTTTTGTTACCCCGCACGAACACGGCAAAGGGGTGGGCTTCCGCGCGTGGCAGCTGATCGAAGAACGTTATCCGGATACCGTCGTGTGGGAAACCTGCACGCCGTATTTTGAAACGCGGAACATCCACTTTTACATCAATAAATGCGGCTTTCACGCCGTGGAATTCTTCAATCGCTTCCACCCCGATCCGCACGATCCCGAAACCGGCGAAGCCAACAATTATGACGGTGACGACGGTTTTGACGGGATGTTCCGGTTTGAAAAGTGCATGAAAGATTGTAAATAACGCCACGTCGCCTGCATAAACAGCAAACGACCGGATTCTATTATGGAATCCGGTCTGTTTTTATATGCTGTAAACTATCTTCTTATCAACGTATCGTACCTATGCTGAACTCTCAGTTCGCGGTTTTATCCGCTACACTTTGCTTTTCAAAAGATTCACTGTTGATGGGTCCCATGCGGGCGCCCTTCTCGGCAGTACCGGGAATCATTCGGATCACGACAGTTTCCAGCTTACCGCCTGTTTTCTGCCGGTGATGAAGTTTCTATATATACCGTCCTGCTTTAAAAGCTCGTCATGCTTGCCTTTTTGAACGACCTTTCCGTGATCAATCACAACGATCTGGTCCGCGTTCCGAACGGTTTTGAGCCGGTGCGCGATCATGATGATGGTCTTTTGCTTGGTCAGGTTTTCGATCGCCTCGGTCAACTCCTTTTCGTTCTCGGGGTCAACATTTGCGGTCGCCTCGTCCAGAATGATGATCGGAGCGTCCTTCATAATGGCGCGGGCGATGGCAATGCGCTGTTTTTCACCGCCGGAAAGCGTTGCTCCACCCTCGCCGATGACCGTTTCATAGCCGTTTGGAAGCGATATGATGAAATCGTGGCAGGCGGCTTTCTTTGCGGCATCGATCACTTCGTCCATCGACGCTTCTGGCTTTCCGAAGCGGATATTGTTTGCTACGGTATCCTCAAACAGGTAGACCCGCTGGAACACGAAACTGAAATTTTCCATCAGCGAATCGAAACTGTAATCCTTAACATTTCTGCCGCCAAGTGTAATTTCACCTTCCTGCACATCCCAGAATCGCGCGATCAGGGAAGTGACGGTCGTTTTTCCGCCGCCGGACGGCCCCACAATCGCCGTAGTGGTGTTTTCTTTGATATCCAGTGTGACGTCGTCAATGATCTTTCGGTTCTCATAAGCAAATCCCACGTGTTCCAGGTGAATATCTCTGCTTTCGGGCTTGATCTCTTCGCCGTCGATATCCATCTGCTCAACTTCAAGGATCTCGTTGGCAAGATCCACACCTTTACCGATGATGCCGTATAAGTTCCCGCCGCGTCCAGCGATTCAAACACCATAAAGGAGCAGAGGAGCATGACGATCGTATGGATCAGCGCCATCGAGCCGTTCAGATAGAACAGGATCGACGCGCCCGCGATCACAACACCGATCAGCTTGACGATCAGGTTTTGCACGCCCACCGCCGGAATTGCCGCCAGTTCCGCGCGGATGTCGGCGCCTTTCTTCCGCTCGATCGATTTTTGCACCCGGGATTGATTCTGCCCGATGACGTTGTAATTCCGGATTTCGGCAATGCCTTGGATATACTCCAATATCACACCGACCATTTCCCGGTCCGCGGCAAGTTTTTCGTCCGCCACCTTTGCCACGCTCTTGTTCGTCCACCGGTTGACCAGCAAAAATACGCCGATTCCGGCGAGGGCGATCAGCCCGATGCGCCAGTCAAAAACGAACATGAAGAGCGCAACGACAATCGTTGTGATCCCGCCCTGCAAGACCATCATGATGGCGCGCGTTGCGATATCTCCGGTCTGCTCCATCGTGTTGGTGGTGACCGACGTGATATGCCCGAGGCTCGTATCGTTAAAATATCCCATGGGAAGGTATCTTAAATGTTCGCCGATCTCAATTCGTTTTGAGGCGCAGGTATTGTAGCCCGCCTCGGTTTGGAGCATCATGGAAAAACGATTGACGATCATTTTGCCGAACGTGCTGACCAACATCAGCGCGACGACGATCAAAATTGATTTTGCGTTGATATCGTTTTCGAGCACGGCTTTGATCGCAAAGAAGGCGGCGGGGATCTTCATAGCGGTAAAGATCGCGTCGATCACGCCGAGGATCGCGGAACGATAGAATTTATTTCTGTTCTTTTTGTTGCAGAAAGCAAAGAACTTTTTCACCATTTTAAGCATTTGCGGCCTCCTTCCCGGAGAAGACGGCGGCATCCGCGTCTTCGTCCTTCGCCATGCTGTGGGCTTCCCACATCTTTTTATAAAGTGCGCAATTTTCAAGCAGTTCCTTTTGCGTGCCGGAGGCTTCCACCTTTCCGTCGTGGATCACGAAAATTTTATCCGCGCCGGTAATCGTGGAAAGGCGGTGGGCAATCACGATCAAGGTTCTGCCCTTAACAAGTTTTGCCACACTTTCCTGAACGAGGGCTTCGTTTTCGGGATCGGTATATGCCGTTGCCTCGTCGAGGATCACAATGGGCGCGTTTTTCAACATTGCCCGCGCAATGCAGATCCGCTGTCTTTCGCCGCCGGAAAGGTGATCGCCTGCTCCGCCGGCGATCGTATCGTAACCGTTTTCCAGCCCGAGGATGAACTCGTGGCAACCGGTGGCTTTCGCGGCGTTAATAACGTCTTCGTCGGTCGCGCCCGCTCTGCCAAGCCGGATGTTTTCTTTGATGGAAAGATCGAAGAGGTAGTTATCCTGCGCGACGTAGGAAATTTGCCCCATATACCAGTCAAGCGGCAAATCCTTGATATTCACGCCGCCGTAGGTGATCGCCCCGGAATCCACATCCCAGAGTGAATCGATCAACCGCGCAACGGTGCTTTTGCCCGAGCCCGAAGGCCCGACGATCGCTGCAAACTCGCCCTGTTTGATCTCCATATTGATCCCGTGTAGGACTTCTTTTTCCTTGTAGGAAAACTTCACGTCTTTCAGGCAGATGTCGCAACCCTGCGGCTGTTTCGTCAGTTCGGTCGGGCGCTCCATATCCTTGCGTTCCAAAATTTCGGTCACCTCGCTGAAGATGGTTTTCATTTTCAGAATGTCGTCCGTATAGGAGAACGCCACAACAAGCGGCGTGATCAGCCCTGCGGAAAGAATGATGCAGGTGATGAACCCGCCGGCGGAGAGCGAACCGCTATTGACAAGAAGCAGACCAATCGGTAAAACGCCTAGGAAGGTTGCCGGCAGGAACGCCATCATGCCCGACTGCGGCCAGATGCATCTTCTCATCCAGTTGATGAAGACGTCCGCGCCCTCTCTTGCCGCCGTGACGAATTTTTGATAGGAAGTGCCGGTTTTGCCGAACGCCTTGATGACCTCAATGCCGTTGATATACTCCACGGCGGTGTCGTTCAGCTTTTTCGTTTTTTCAACCGAGAGTTCGTAGCCGCCCCTGGACTTGATAAACATGAGTA